>CAYOFB010000034.1:0-7668 GCA_964403145.1 uncultured Candidatus Bathyarchaeia archaeon | reverse complement strand
CTCTTTATTCTATTTAGGCGCATTTGGCGGTGCTGATGCGAAGGCATTTATGTGTCTAGCATTAGCCTTCCCGACTTATCCAAAATTCTCATGGAACCCCCATATTACGAGTCTTCATTACCTTTTCCCGATAACCATCTTTACAAACTCTATCCTTTTAGCCGCATTAAGCATCGTCTACATGCTTCTACGTAACTTCCTCTGGAAGCTCGGAAAAGGCCGCAAATTATTTGAGGGACTTGAAAAAGAGCCTTTCTGGAAGAAAATCTTAACAGTTCTTTGCGGATATAAGGTTTCAATTGAAAAGCTTAAAGAAAAAGATTTCTACTTCCCCTTGGAGGATGTTAAGGAGAATAAAGATAGTGTTGAAAGATTTATTGTAGTTTTTCCTGGCGATGAAGAAAGAAGCGGAATCTTGGCGAGGCTTGAAGATTACATTGAAAAGGGAATGGTTGATAGGTATATTTGGGCGAGTCCTGGGCTTCCAATGCTTGTTTTTATAACTTTAGGCTTTATGGTAGCTCTATTTTTCGGCGACTTGGTTTGGCTTTTTGTTAGTTCACTCTTCTTCAGTCTTAAACTCTGATTTTAAGTTCTTTAACGCAGAAATCAGTTCTTTACTTTTATTTCTTCGTTTTCGAGCATAAAAGATGACGGAAAATGCTAAAATTGGTAGTGAAAGCAATCCTATTCCAATCAGTATATCTTGAGCATTTACATTTGTTTGAAAACTGAGGGACACCGTTTGGTCACTGGTCACTGTTACTGTTTGCTCCAAAGTTTCGTCTTCGTAGGTTACTCTAATGCGATAGGCTCCATCGGGCAGATTGAATGCGGTAATTCCGTCCATGTTTGTTGTTCCGGAGGCAACGACTACGTTTTCATTGAGAATTTCTACTTGAGCCCCGCCGGCAGGCTTTCCATCTTTATCAAAAACTTTTACAACTACCGTTGAAATTCTATAGGTGGTGTTTATCTCAAAGTTTACGGTTACGTCATGGCTTAATGTTACGTTTCGTTTTTCATCATACTGATAAACTGATATACCGACCGTATAGTTTCCTTCTAGAAGCTGCTTTCTGAACTTTCCAGAATCATCTGTTATTCCAGAGGCAACTTTTTCGCCGTTTACATTCCAAATCTCTACCTTAACATCTTTAGCATACTTCCCATCAGTCCACTTAGCACAAACTTCAATGTAATATTTCCATAAGATGGTTGTATTCAAAACTACTTCAATCTCCTTGTCCCCTGTGAGAAATAGGCTAGTTTGAAAATTCGTCGAGCCATACGAAACTTTTAGCATATAATTCCCGATAGTCAGCTGATTAAATACTGCTATTCCATCGTTATTTGTCTGGCTCTTCTCTTGTCGACTATCTTCCCTTATAAGATCTATTTTTGCGTCCTGAACTGGCTTATTTCTTTTATCAAAGACTTTTACTGTCAAATCAAATATGTTGCAGTTTATCTGGAAGGGCTCCTTCTTACCATTGAATTGTAAGGGTGCTTGATAAACTACTTTTCCTTTCCATTTAACCATTAGAGTGTATCCGTTGTAATGCGGCATTTGCTCAAATAATACTGTTCCATCAGCCTTAGAATAGGCTTCAAGCTTCCAGGAAACATCTGTTCTCCAACTTAATTTCACATAGGCGTTCTTAACTGGATTGCCGTTTGCTTGGCAAATTAATATTTTAAGGTCAGAGACGCCGCAAAGGATCGTTGTTGAAGTTTTCGGAGTCTGCAGAGCAACGTTAACAAGAGCTACGGTCATACCTTTCCAAATAATTCGCACTAGAGCTGAAGGCTCGATGGATTCTAGATGAAGAATTGCTATTCCATTTTCATCCGTTTCATTATATATACTTCTATAGTCGTCAGGTCCATGACACACCGTAACACGAACTAAAGCATGACATAAAGGGTTTCGTTGAGAATCTCCAACTTTTAAAGTTAAGACGTAACTGTTTAAAGAGTAGACTTCAGGAACGGATGCAGAAAAGCTTAGGTAAAAAATCGACGTTAAAAGAAAGATAAATATTATGTTATTCAGAGAATTATCCTTCATTCTATTCGCCCTCTTCAATTATTATTGTAGGAGAATAAGCCTCTAGAAACATCCAGTAGTAATTGTTGATTTCTCCATAGCCTCCTCCATCATACATCCACATGGCAAGACCATAGCTATAGTAGGTTCCAGCATAGACAGTACAGCTGCTTCCCTGACAATTTACTGCTTCAAGTTCAATTGAGCCTTGGGGAGCCCCTCCAGGCGCGCTTTCCGTTACTGAAAAGCGTGTTCTACTTGGATCAAAACTGTAAAGGCTTGAAAGTCCTTCACTATTTATTATTAGTCCTCTTCCAAACTGGTTATTCCAGTGGCCACACCAGTATCCTGGTGATTCATATTCGCGGTGTCTGGGGTTATAGTAGTTGTATGCGTATGGCCCTTGGGTATTATTTGCTGAGTCTAAGTAGGCGTAGTGAGTGGGTCCTCCCTTACCCATTATTGAGGCGAACCATAGACCATAATCGCTTCGTGTGTTCTTCCAGTAAATATACTCTTTGACTTGTAGATATTTTACATTTGCAGTTATGAAGATAACTGCGAATGTGTCAAAGTAACTGTCTGAGTGTCCATATTGATAGTATACGTTTTGGACTTCGGTTGAGTTTAGTATGGCAATTAATCTTACAACTGCTCTGCTAGATGTGTTTCCTCCATACCAGTATTTGATTTCCCAGCGGCCATAGGGCCTCCACTCGCCTAAACATCCATAATAGATGCCGAATGCATGAATGTTCCATGGTCCAAAGCAAAGGCCAGTTTCAGGATCCTTCATTAGAAGAGCGGCTACCCCATAATAATCATAGGGGTAGTCATCGGACATGGTGTGGCCTACACCTATAAACTCTACAGTGTATCGGTTTGTCATAGCCGTGTAGTCGCCTGGATTATATACCAGGTCGCTTTCTCCCTGGTATGGTGGTGCATCTAAATCGTTTTCCCACCATATTCTAACTTTCTGGCGGGTTATGTTTGGGGCTGGAAAGGATACTTGGAATACTATTCGGTTAGATGCATTAAACGGCGAGTTTATATCAGCCAAATCTCGTGGAACATCAATTAATCGATCGTGCCACTCTATCTTTTCCCACACTTCATATTGGCATGGAGAAACCGTCCAGTCGCTGTCTTCTCCACTTTCTGTAACGTTTACTCTGAATAAACGTATAGGTACAGGTGGAATAGGAGGAGTTACTACATTTTCGTCTCCACCCTCAGAGGCTACATTAAGTTTCACTCCGTTCCAATACCATGTCCCATTTATTCCAGCTTCAAGAGTGTAAATTTCATCATCGGTAACTCTACCATCAGAGGGAGTCTCACGCTGCACAATGAATTCTATGTAGGAGTATGTAGAACATAAAGTGACTATTCCGCGTTGATCTCTTACGCTTATAAATAACCACTTATAATAGGGCTTCTCTATAGGATCGCTTTCAAAGTGTAATGTATAGTTTCCTTCACCATCATATGCAACATCCGTTACGTTAACCTGCCGCCACGTGTCAATTTCTCTATCAAACCTTTTAATCAGGAAATTAGAGGAAGAAAGTCCGCAAACGGGATTTTCTCCCTCCTTTGTTACGATTACATTGAGTGAGGTTATATTTTGAAGTTCTGATTCCATGTATGAAGTATCAACTTGTAAGCGTAGGTATTCTTCGGAAACGGTATGGTAGCCATAAAATCCATAGGAGGAGAGACTTATAGAAATGTTTGCAAATGCACTTGAAACGGAGTCTGAACCGTACCAGAAACACTTTATGATGTGAGAGCTATTGTTTACTGTCCATTTTGAAGCTATAAGACGGTTCCCAACGGCATTGAACTCTAAATCTACGCCTATTCCAGCGTAGATTTTCTGGAGATCTCTTTCCCAAGAATTGAAAAGCCCGCGTAAAGTATAGGCTTCATACTCCCCCTTATCCCTTACTCTTCCCTCAAGAAAGTTTTGTGTAAAGTTGGCAAGACCTATTCTCAAAACTTTTTGGGAGTTTCTTCTAATATTATCGACTATTGTTAAGTATTCTTCCCATCTTTGGTAGCGATAGTATGTTACTGTGCTGTAAACGAATACGGCAACAGAAATTATCATTATGGAAATGAATAGTATGGCGATGACTATGAACTGTCCTCTTTTGTTTGTAAATAGCCGTCTCAACTTATCCCCTCACCAGTTCGAGTTTAAGTATTCTAGGAGCATAGTATGAGCTGTTTCCGGGAAGCACGTAAGTTACAGTTGCAGTATACCCATTTTCAGCAATTATTGTCCAGTCTCCATAAGCTATTGGATAGCCTTGATTCAGCAAATTTCCATCTCTGTCATAAACTTGTAAATTGAAGTATACATTCGTCGGCAGCAACACTCTTAAAACTGCGCTTAGATTGCCCCAACTTTCGCTGTAAACGAGTTCTTCAAGGATTCCTTGACTATCCAGTTCGTAGAGAATGTTATATCCAAGCCTTTCCAGCTCCGTTACTTCGTAATTTTCACTTGGAGGAGGAATTGCGAATGTGCTTAGAAAGGAAATAGCAAATATGATAACAAAAGAGGCAAGTATTGTTTCGATTACCCGCATCTGACCGCGATCATTTCGTTTGTGATTCTTCATTAAGTTTCCTTCCATAAAGTTAACTCGGCAATATAGGTCATGCCTGAAATCAGTACGCTTCTACGAACAGTTACAGTAGCTCTCTGATTGGGATAATCACCGAAGTGGGTTACACGATATCCCTTCCAAAGCGGATTGGGTCCAGCGATTGCTATGGAAACTCTTCCTTCTCCGGGGATGGTAGCGCTGAAAACAAACAGTATTAACTCTGGATCGTCAACATTAACTTCTTTATCCCAAAGTTTGTAGCCAGGCGGCGGGTCACCGCCTCCAGGCCAATAAGTTATAAAGTCGTGTTGCGTTCCATTGTAGTCCCATATTACCTCGCCTTCATAGCCGTAAATTAGAATCCTTTCTATCTTCACATTTTGATGAGGAGTAGGGACTCCATTTTGAGTTAATATTATGGTTCCGTTTACAAAGTTTATTTCAGCGATGTTATCCGGCGGTACTTCTTGGTAGACCACCGTATAGGTGCTTAGTCCATGCAGGCTAACGTGAAAAATTGTTGCCACGTTTTTGATTTGATTTTCGTCGAGGGTTTGTTCAATTTTGCATTGTCCAAGGAAATCTGTGATGTTACATGTTTTCTTGAAATGTATCTGTATATTATTTCCTTGTCCAGTACAATAGACGGTTGTTGCCCTAACTTCGGCTTCAGGAATAGCTTTACCATCCCAATCAAACACGGAAACTTCAAATATTAAATGCTTAAGACTTTCACTTTTATCTTCGATTTGAACCTTAAATGGAGGTTTAATTGACAGGCTAAATCCGTAGCCTTCCACATTTAGAAGAGATTTTATCTTTTCATAACTTATGTAGCCAGTAGGATTATTACCAACAAGTCTTTGAACCTTATCTGGGTCAAGAACATAGAATTTGTCTGCTCCAGAAAGTGCAAGCCCGAAACTTTGGACTATATCTTCATTAAATGGATAATATGAGCCCCATCTTTTAGGGTATCCTTCGTCAAGAAGCATGGAATTAAGAAGGTTTTGTGCAACATTGATGAGTTGTTGTTCATCAACTGTTTTCACATTTTGGAAGTTTATTGTCGGAAGAATATAGATGGCTAGCACGGCTATTAATCCTACAGCCGTAATGGCCGCTATATTATCGTAGAGTTGGCCAGCTGGCATTTTTCTCAGCTAAGTGCGCATATTCTTCTAAAATAAATATGTTATAGCATGTATTAAGTCTTACGTTGTACTATATAATATTGTATGTTACCCCTTCTACACCGCCATATGAAACAACTCTACCATAGCGCTACTCCAGTGAATCTAATATAGAATTCATGATGCTTATAGCTTGCTACTTAATTTATAGAATTTAGTCCATCTCAAACCAGATTAAAAATTCTCCTCCAAACCGGCCGCAACAAGCGAATATATCATTTTCAGAACTTAAAACAATGAGGTTCATTGAAGTATTTACTTTCAATCCGGGGGTGAGCCAAGAAACAGCATAAATAGAATTATCACTTACCAAGTATACTCTTATGCTATTCGCCTCGTTAGTGCTGGCATTGTAATTTATTTGGATATAGTAAAGGATTTCCTCAACTTTTTCTGGGACTTCAAGCGCTTTTCTTATAATTCCGTTGGAACTGCTTGAATTTAGAAGATAGTAGAGATTTGAGAAGGTGTTTGAGACGTGGTCAGCTATGTCTTTTAATTCCCTTCGTATCACTTCGGCTTGTACGTTGCTGACAATTTGCATATAAAAGAATTGCATAACGATTATGAGTACTATCAACGCGGTTGCGCATATCAGATGGGTTATGGTTGGGACTGGCATTATTGCTCCCTCAAATTTCTATCCTGACCGTTGAAACGATGAAATTAATGATTGCTTTGCCATTATGGTTAATAGGTATGTTAACTGTACTTTCCATGTCTCCAATCTGAACGTTAATAGTGCAAATATCCCCCTTAGAAACAGCAGAGTTAAAGGTTTGAGGGGTTGTAATATTCATACATTGAATTTTTAAGTCGAACTCCCCTCTGAATATGGAAGTACTTTTCATGTCCAGCTTTATTAGCCAAACATCAATATAGGTGACATTATATAATTCGCCTCCCTCTTTGACTTGGATAACTGAAGTTTTCATTGCTCTTACTGCTGGGTAAAATATTATGTTCGTATGGCCGCCTACTCCTTGAATGTAAGCTCGACCAAAACCTATTGTACTTGAATTTGTAATTGTAATGTTGTCGCCAATGAAATATTCCGTATAGTTTTCTCCAAAATTCACATATTTACTGCCTATCGAATATCTTATCACTCCTGATTGAATTTGGAAAGGAATACCTACTGGGTTACTGTTGATTGTAACGTTCACTGTAATCGTGTAATCATTCTTAAGCAGCCATAACTCTCCTTGATTAACCGAAAATCTGATGCTTCTAGAAGAGCTTGACTTCCAAGCGACACTGGCTAACGCATCGTTTAAAGCCAAAAATGAATTTTTAACAACTTTGTACTCTGATGCGCCTTGCTGTTGCTCAATTGTTTGATAGGCGTAAGTCAAGGCGACTACGACGAGAACTATGGTTACACCTGCAATGATTACGGCTGAAATCGCATATGAAACGGCTCTTCTACAATTTTTCAGCGTTCTCGTCTTGTTCATCCTCCCATAAAGATGGGAGCTGCCTTGGCAGCTATTATGGCTATTATGACAAGCATCATGGAGTGTTTAAAGCCTGCAGCAACCGATTCTTCACTGATCTTTCCCGCTACCAAGCCTATTAGATAGCAGTGAATAATAACTGATGTTGTAAATATTTCCTTTAGATAATCTAGATCCATCATTGTTGAGGTTTGACCGCCGACACTTATAGTCTGGGCGGTGAAGGTTAGGGTCATTAGCGTTGTGGCTACTAGGAGTATTGCCGCAAAGTAGGGAATCATAACGTAGGGTCTAACAGCCATTTTCTTTTCTTTCTCTACTTCTTGGGTCATGGTGTTGAATCTGGT
>CAYOFB010000033.1:0-8095 GCA_964403145.1 uncultured Candidatus Bathyarchaeia archaeon | reverse complement strand
CTAAGCAATAAAAACAAGGAAATACCTGAAAGTCTCATTTTGAAAATTCTGGAAAGATATGATGTTGACCCGGAGAAGCCAATTATTACACAAGTTGGGCGTTTTGATCCCTGGAAAGACCCTTTGGGAGCAATCGACGTTTACAGAAAGGTTAAAGAAAAAATACCTAATGTCCAGCTACTATTAATATCAAGCATGGCTCACGATGACCCAGAAGGATGGCGATACTACGAAAAAACCGCCAGATACGCTGGAGAAGACTACAACATTCACCTACTAACAAACCTTATAGGAGTGGGAAGCCTAGAAGTTAACGCTTTCCAGAGAGCCTCAGACGTTGCTCTACAAATGTCAATACGCGAAGGTTTCGGCTTAAGCGTTACAGAAGCGCTTTGGAAAAAAGTACCCGTAGTCGCGCGAAAGGTCGGCGGAATACCACTCCAAGTAATTAACGGAACAACAGGTTTTCTAGTAAATGATGTAAACAATGCCGCTGAAAAAACAATATATTTATTAAAACATAAGGAAAAAGCCGAGAAAATGGGAGAAAAGGGAAGAGAGCAAGTACTAAAGAATTTCCTAATCACTAGACACCTCAAAGATTACCTCAAATTATTCACAGAATTCTGCTGAGCACATAAAATACAAAATACAATCAGATTATTGAAGATTTTAGGGTTGAAGTCGTAAATTTGACTGGACAATATACTGTGGTGCCAGAATATCCGCTGAATACTATAACACTTATTCCTTTGGCGCTAACACTGGCTTCCACAATTTTTAAAAAGTCTTAAAAATCGCTCAAGAATCTCTTGTAAAAATATGTGGTGCCGCGGGCCGGACTTGAACCGGCGACAGCCCGGTCTTCAGCCGGGTGCTCTCCCAGTCTGAGCTACCGCGGCTTTTTCTATTACTGCAAAATAGAAGGCTGATCCTTTTAATTTTTCGGATGCTTAGCAAAGGATTAAAGTTATTATGTTACTTCTTCACTGATTATTCTCAAATTTTACTGTTAGGTGTGGAAGATGAGCCGAAACAAAGGCATATGGATTGAACGTAACTATGAGCTTTGCAGTGGATGTAGACGCTGTGAGATTGTATGTTCGCTGTTTCATGAAGGCAAGATTTGGCCTGAAGCCTCTAGAATAAGAATTTTCATGTTTGTGCCTGGAGTTGAAATTCCACACTTATGTTTCCAATGTGAGGATTATCCATGCGTTAAGGCATGTTCGGTTGGGGCATTGTCAGTAAATAGTCAAACTGGAGCTGTAAAGGTTGATGTTTCGAAGTGTACTGGATGCGGCCTGTGCGTAGAGGCTTGTCCAGGTAGGGTTCCGCATATGCATCCGGAGAAAAATCACATAGTCATATGCGACCTATGCGATGGAAGCCCCAAATGTGTAGAGGCTTGTCAAGAGGGAAAATGGAACGCGTTAAAGCTTACATCAAGAAGGAGCGGCTTCTCTTATAAGGTTTTGGCAAAGACTCCAGAAGAATTAACGATTGAAATAGCAAAGAAGCTTTTTGGAGAAGAAATAGCCAAGGAGGTTTGGAAATGAGAGGGTATGCCGAAAAATTTCTAGAGGTAAACCTTTCAGACGGGAACATTAAAGAAGTTAGATTTTCAGATGAAATTCTACGAGATTATATTGGCGGAAGAGGATTAGCCGCAAAAATTCTTTGGGATAGGCTTGGCAAAAAATGGGAGACAATCAACCCGCTTGGTTCAGAAAACATTTTATTGGTGCTTACAGGTCCATTAACGGGCTATTTTCCAGGAACAAAGGTTTGTGTTTCAGGCAAGTCGCCGCAAAGCAACGGAGTAGTAGGCTCGACGGTTGCAGGCGAATTCGGCGTAGACTTGAAATGCGCCGGATACGACGGCCTAATAATAACTGGAAAGGCTGAAAAGCCAAGCTACATTTTCATATGTGATGATCATGTTGAAATTAAGGATGCAACGCCAATATGGGGTAAGAAGGCTAGGGAAACCCTACGGTTCTTAATGAAAAAGTCAATTGAAGACATTAGGGTGATTAGGCAGAGCTATGGAGAGATAAAGGAACCCTCAATCTTGTATATCGGGCCTGCTGGCGAAAATAGGACGAGAGTTGCGGCTGTACTCGCCAAATATACGCATGGGGCTGGCTACGGCGGATATGGTGGCGTAATGGGTTCTAAGAACTTGAAGGCGATAGTTGCCAAAGGATTCGGCCCTCTGCCAGAAGTGCATGACAAAGAGAAAACAATGGAGCTGTTTAGAGAATTTTCGAGGAAAAATTTTGAAATGGAAAAGTTCAGACGGTGGGGGACGGGCTCGTCGGGTTATAGTGTGGGAGCGGAAACAAGCTCTGAGCCGGTTAGGAACTGGCAGGAGGAATGGCACAACGAAGAGAGTTTCAAAGGAGAGGAATTTGACAAGTACTGGATAAAAAAGTACTGGGGAGACTTCGGCTGTCCAGTTACATGCCTAAAACTTGCAGTTTTGAAAAATGGAAAATTTAAGGGTGCAATATGCGACAATCCCGACTATGAACTTGAAGCCTATCTAGGAACAAATCTTGGAATATTCACGCCGGAAGACAACATCTATCTATCCTATGTTATTAACGAGCTTGGATTATGCGGAATACAAGGCGGAGCAGTGCTCGGCTTTGCCGCCGAACTCTACGAAAGGGGAATACTAAGCAAAGAGGAACTTGATGGAATAGAACTTAAATGGGGACATACTGAAGCCTTCGCGGCCTTAGCCGAAAAAATAGCTTATAGGGAGGGAATAGGAGATGTACTGGCCGAAGGAGTCTATAGAGCGGCTAAGAAAATTTCGGAAATGAAGGGAATAGACGTCTCCAAGTATGCAGTTCATGAGAAGGGGGTTGCCATAGGGGCGCATGGTGTTAGAAGCGGAAAAGACTATGTTACAAATATCTCCTATGCGTGTTCGGTTCAGGCTGGAGATCACACTTCAGTTGCCTTCATACCGCTTGACCATGGAAACAGTGAACTGCAAGCGATAATGCATGACTCAGCCGTCTACTGCTTCTTCAACGCATTCAAACTTGAAGACGAGGAAATTTTTCAGTTCTATGAAGCCGTAACAGGATGGAAACTTACCAAGGAAGAATGGTATAAGGAAAAAGCACTTAGAATATTACAGTTACAGAGGGCTATGCTCCTTTTAGGCGGCCCCGACATCCAATGGAAGCCAAAGGTTGATGATGATAATCCGCCTAGATTCTGGGAGCCGCTGCCTTCAGGCCCCTATAAGGGAAAAGCGCTTGATAAAAAACGCTTCGAAGAGGATAGGCTTGAATATTATCGGCTTGTTGGCTGGGATGAAAACGGGGTGCCTAAGCCGGAAATCCTGCGAAAACTTGGCTTATATGATGTTGAAACAAAACTTAGAGAGGTAGGGCTAATAAGGGATTAGCGTAGAATCCAGTATAGCCGCCGCTGAAGAAGATTAATTACTGCATAGTTTTTTCTTGTTTTCATTTAGATTCACTCCTTTAATTTATAGCCCATTAAAAGGAGGGCTACTCTACATTCCGCTGCTAACTTATAAAGGTTGCTTATTTCTAATATTGCCTTAAAAGTGGTCAGAGTGCAAAGAGAGACTGAGATAGCCATAGTAGGCGCTGGGCCGGCTGGCGCATTTACGGCGTTAAATCTGGCAAAACTTGGATTAGCACAAAAAGTGGCTGTATTTGAGGAGCACGATGTAGTTGGTAGGCCTTCCCACTGCGCGGGCCATTTGAACATTAAAAGTTTAAATAAGCTTGGAATAAGGCTTCCGGAGAAAGTTATTGAAAATAGAATTCGTGGAGCAAGATTCTATTCTCCCAACGGGTTAAGTTTCGAAGTTAAGCGAGAAAGCCCCGTAACTTTAGTGGTTAATCGTGAATTATTCGATCAAATGATTGCTAGAGAAGCCGAAAAGCTTGGGGTAATGTTTCATTTAAATTGTAGAGTTAGGCAATTACTGGTTGAGGCTGGAAAGGTAGACGGGCTAATCCTTCGTAACAGAGACAAGGATGAAGATGAGGTAGTTCGCTCAAAAGTTGTTGTCGATGCTGAAGGATGCCCAGCAACTCTTCTAAAAAAGGCGGGTTTTCCATGTCTAAGCCCAAAAAGCTATGTTTATGGAGGACAGGCTGAAATTGATGAGATAAGCGATGTTGAACTAGACATGGTTGAAGTTTATTTAGGAAGAAAATTTGCGCCGGGCTTTTTTGCGTGGATAATACCGAGACAAGACGGAACGGCCAAAGTTGGCCTAGCTGTCAAATATAGAAATCCGAAGAGGCATTTACTTAACTTTATTCGTAAACACCCGATTGCCTCCAAAAAGCTTCATAAAAGCCACCTTGTAAGCTTAAGCTTTCATCCGATTCCCCTTGGTGGGCCTATATCAAAAACTTATGGCGATGGCCTACTTGTAGTTGGAGACGCAGCCTCGCAGGTTAAGCCAACCACTGGCGGCGGAGTCATTACAGGAATGATATGTGCAAAAATTGCTGCGAAAACCATCCTCAAGGTTTTGAATCTAAATGATTTTTCAGAAAGAGTTTTGGCGGAATATCAAAGAGCATGGACACGTAAGTTAGGCTTTGAATTCAAAGTTATGCTTAGACTAAGAAAGATACTTGATAGGCTCTCGGATAGAAGGGTTGATAAGCTGTTTGAGTTCTGTATTAAAACTGGCCTAAATGAAACATTAGAGAAGGTTGGAGATGTAGACTGGCAAGGCCGAACTCTTCTGCGAGCAGCATTAAATCCTAAAGGTTTAATCTCCCTTCTCTATTTAGTCTGGTCAGCCCTAACGGAAGGTGAACTGTCAGCTTGGCAGAATTCAAATATAAACAGGTGATTGCTGTTAGAACGGACATAAAGATGAGTAAGGGCAAACTTGCGGCCCAAGTTGGCCACGCTGCGGTTTCGGCGGCGGAGCAGACGCGAAAGAAAAGGCCGGAATGGTGGAAAGAATGGATGAATGAGGGACAATGTAAAATAGTGGTAAAAGTTGAAAGCGAGGAGAAGCTTAAAAAGCTTGAACGTGAAGCAGATGAATTGGGAATTCCAACAGCCCTTATCTGCGACAGAGGATTAACAGAGCTTCCACCTGGAACAGTTACGTGTCTAGGAATTGGTCCAGCTCCCTCAACAATAATGGACAAAGTTACTGGAAAGCTTCCGCTTTTATAGAGTTGAGGAACACCTTGAAAGTTCCAAAGCTTGAAAAAGAATTGGGAATAGAAGTTTATGCAACAAAAACCTTGGGAATTGGCGGAAAAATAAGGCAGTTTACTGAAGATTTTATGGTAGAGGAAATTTTAATTGACGGCTCAATTGCCAGAGTTTCTGCAGGAAATGTTCCATTAGTTGTAGGGGAGGGAAAATACCTTGTTTGTCTGCTTGTCAAGCGAAACTGGGATAACCTGCTTGCTGTTAGGGAAATTGCCAGAAAACTCGGTGTAGCCTACAAGGACGTGCATATTGCTGGGATTAAGGATGCTAAGGCTGTTACGGCCCAGCACATAAGCATTAAAGGGGTGGCTCCAGAACAAGTTGCAAAAGTTAAGATTGATGGGTTAACTCTTGCGCCTTTACGCTTTCAAAACTTCAAGATTTCACCCTACCACCTATACGGCAACAAATTCACAATAACAATAAGAAACATAAGCCACACAATAACTGAAACTAAAGAAAGAACCGAAAAAATATTAGCTGAAATCAAAGAGTTAGGCGGAATACCAAACTTCTATGGACATCAAAGATTCGGAACAATTAGACCAGTAACCCATCTTGTTGGAAAGGAAATAGTAAAAGGAGACTTCGAAAAGGCAGTTATGACTTATTTAGCCTTGCCTCATGAATTTGAGCACGAAAGAGCAAAAAAGGCTAGAGAAGAACTTATGGAAACATACGATTTTGAGAAGGCATTACAAGAGTTTCCGCGCCACCTAAAATATGAGATTTTGATGCTGAAGCATCTGGTTAAAAGCCCAAACGACTATATTGGAGCTTTAAGAAAAGTTCCGCTTCAGCTGCGCCGATTATTTACACAAGCCTACCAATCTTATCTCTTTAATAGATTTCTCAGCGAGAGAATAAAAGCGAAAATTTCGCTAAAAGAGCCTCAAATAGGCGACTACATAGTCTATGTGAATCAGAGGGGGCTTCCAACACAGTATTCAGCAAAGGTTGATGAGCAGAATTTGGAGGAAATGAGAAAGCTAGCCGAAGAAGGGAAGATTCGCGTTGCCATTCCAATAGTAGGGTATAGACAGCAAACTTCCGATGGTATTCAAGGCGAAATTGAAAAGAGAATTCTAGAAAAGGAAGGAGTTAGACCGGAAGATTTTTACATTAAAAATATGCGTGAGGCAAGTGCGAAAGGAGAACTAAGGACGGCACAAACTCCACTAATAGAATTTTCCTACGAGAAGCCCTGCAGAGACCCGGCTAATCCCTCCAAAAGAATGTTGAAATGCTCCTTTACGCTTCAGAAAGGTTCATACGCAACAATATTTCTAAGAGAATTAATGAAGCCGCGAAATCTTATAAATGCGGGCTTTTAAAGAGGGTTACGGCACAAGCCGGAAACGGTCTCTTGGAAATAGCACAACCTCGCGGATATTCTGCTTTCCAGTAAGCATCATTAGGAATCTCTCAAAGCCCACGGCCCATCCTGCATGAGGAGGCATACCATAATCGAAGGTTTTCAAGTGATGTTTGAAAGATTCTGGGTTTAATCCCTGCTCTTTTAGACGCCTTATTAATAGTTCTTTCGAGTGAACTCTTGTTCCTCCTGAGGCGAGTTCTATCCACTTCCACATTAGGTCGAATGATTCTGAAAGTTTCGGGTTATCCCTTTTTGGTTGTATGTAGAACGGTTTTGATTCTGTCGGCCAGTCGGTGATGAAGTAGAAGTAGGGGTGAAGTTCGCCGAGTTTTCTGAAGGCTGGTGTAGGTATGTCTTCGCCCCATGGAATTTTGAAGCCGTGCTGTTCTAATTCTTCGAGCACCTCATCATATGTTAGGCGCTTAAAAGGAATTTTCGGCACTTCAAAATCATAGTTTAAAACTTCAAGTTCCCTTCGGCACCTTTCCTTCACAGTCTTGCAGACATAATTTATGAGCTGTTCAAGCACTTGCATGACATCTTCGGCGTTGGCAAAGGCCATTTCAATGTCTATCGAAATGAATTCGCTGAGATGCCTACGCGTATGAGACTCCTCAGCTCTAAAGAAGTGTCCTATCTCGAAGACTCTCTCGAAGCATATTGTTAGTTGTTCCTTGTAGAGTTGGGGACTCTGCGCTAAAAAGGCTTGTTTATCAAAGTATTCGACTGGGAAGAGGGCTGCGCCGCCCTCGGTTGCTGAAGCAATTATTCTAGGAGTATTAACCTCAACAAAGCCCTTATCCGAGAAAAACTGCCGCATTGCATTGAGAGCTTCATGTGCAATCTTGAATATAGCCCTATTCTCCTCTTTACATAAGTCTAGAACCCGAGCGTCCAGACGAGTGTCAAGTTCCGCTGGAGTCTTCCCAGTCACGTCTAGAGGTAACGGATGCCTTGCTATTCCTAAAATTTTCAGTTCTTCGGGAATTATTTCGACCTTTCTTGGCGTAAGTTCGGTTTTTTTCACAATTCCTTTAACGCCAATGCTATATTGAGTCTTTAGCAAATCTGTCTTTTCAAGAATATTTTTTGATACTTTCTTTTTGGGAATTGTTATTTGAACCGTTCCCTCTCGGTCCTGGAGAATTATAAATTCTATTCCGCCTAGGTCGCGTATTTCTTTTACCCATCCGAAGATTATGACTTTTTGACCATCGAGCTCGGGTTTTATTTCTGATGTGAAGTGGGTTCTTCTCCATTCTCCAAGCTCGTCGAGCTCCATAACTTTACCTCTAAAATTTTAATCTGAAAATTCTATGCGGAGAGTCATTCCCCTAAGTTTTTTGGCGATTTTCTTTAAGGCTTCAATATTCAGTCTAGGCGGGTTTCTACCGCGCTTCCGCAGAATCACGCGGGTTTCAGTCGTTCCATCCGGAAGCCAAATAGTATTTATGGTTAAAATGGGATAGG
>CAYOFB010000032.1:3210-8206 GCA_964403145.1 uncultured Candidatus Bathyarchaeia archaeon | reverse complement strand
CGTTAAAGGCTAAATATTCTTCTGGAGTTTTGAAGTTCACTAGGCCAAGCTCATCCTTCGCTTTCTCCATCGCCAAAGCTATCATCATCTGCACGGCTCGGCTTACCCTGTGAAAGTAAATGCTGCGAAACGATTCTATTCTGGCGATTATAAAGGATTCTAGGGCTGAAAGAGCCCCGACATCAACGGCTAAATTCTCATCTAAAACGTCGAGTGTATGAATCAGCCGGAAAACATCGATATAGCCATATTCTGCGCCGGTATGATAGGTGTCTCGCATGATAAAGTCAAGCTTGTCAACGTCAACTCCGCTGCGGATTATCTGGTCAAGAAAGGCTTTTCCCTCCTTGTTGAGTCTTCCAACGGCCAGCCTAGCGACTTCGTCTGGGTTATATCCATATTTTTTCAGTTTATCCGCTATTTCTGACTCTTTAATTATCCAGAAAGTCATGTCCTCGTGAGTTTTATTCATATATTTTGAAAGCAAATATTCGAATATGTGGGAGAAGGGGCCATGCCCAACATCATGCAGCAAAGCAGCAAGCTTAACCATTTGAGCTTCATCCTTAGCAATATGCTCGGAAAGATTAGAATTTTCAACAAGTCTTCCAGCTAGGTATAAAACTCCAAGTGAATGTTCAAACCTTGTGTGGTTAGCCGCTGGATAAACGTATTCTGCGCCTGCAAGCTGCCTAAGCCTTCTTAAACGCTGAACTGGAAAACAATCAATAATCTCTTTTTCAGGCTCGGTTATGTAGATATAGCCATAAATTGGATCCTTAATTTCACCCCAGTATTTTTTCGGCATCGCCCAATTCTCCGTCAAACTAGCATTAAGCACATATTATATTTAAAAACTTCAGACTATTAATTGCATAGCTGGAGAAAAACAAATGAAAAGAGGACTCTTCATCTGCATAGAAGGAATAGATGCAAGCGGAAAAACCACTCAGGCCAAACTTCTCGTAAAGAATCTAAACGAGAAAGGATATGAAGCAATCTACACCAGCGAGCCGACCCATGGATTTTTCGGCCAGATTTTACGCAGAAAAATTCTCTATGGAAACCAGCGGGTTCCAGCTGTGATTGAAGCCTTGCTTTTTGCACTGGACAGACTTGAGCATGTTGAAAAAGAAATCGAGCCGGCACTAAAGGAGGGTAAGATAGTAGTTTCTGACCGCTACGTTTACTCTTCGATTGCATATCAGGGCGCCGCTGGTTTAGACTTGACATGGATTGAGGAAATTAACAGATGTGCCATTAAGCCGGACTTGGCCATATACCTAGACGTCCCAGCTGAGGTTGTGATAAAGCGTTTAAAGGAAAAGCGTTCAGTAATGGAAACTTTGGAGAATCAAAGGAAAGTTAGAGAGGTTTATTTAAGGTTGGTTAGAGAAGGAAGGCTTCTGCTTGTTGATGGAAATCGTTCAGTGGAAGAAATTGAAAAGGAAATACTTCAAAAAGTGCTAAAGCTTCTAAAAACTAGTTCATAGAATTTGTTTGGCTAGAAAGTCGATTAACTCTTCAAGCTGAATTCTTCTCGGCCCTCTTTCATGATAAACCTTTACTACAAGATTTTTGTCGAGAAATTCGAAGCGGATTAGTTGATAATCAAATTTTAGCGGCTTTAATCTTTTCTCATTGTCAACTTTATAGTAGCGATTTACAAGAAAGAAATCTAAAACTTTGAAGTCGCCTTCGCCTTTAAGATGGTTTAGGCAGCGTTTCAGCTCCAGTTCGTCTAGATAGTTGAAGTTTACACCGTCTGCCACTCCAACTTCAAATATTACTTTGAACCCAGCGCCTATTCCGTCAAATATCCCGCTTGAAGAAATTTCTTTTCCATTTAAGCCATACAGCGCCTCAATTACTTTTCGCTGAACATGCCCTAATGGAGCGTTAATTTTGAAATTTTTAGCTTTATGGACAAAAATTGGAAAGTTATCAAATTTTCCTAGCAATTTATTCCTCCATATGGCTGTCAGCCTTCTCTCTCTTTCATTCTCCTAATTTTCTCTAGATTCTCTAGGAGAGAAGACAGTATTGTCCCTAATTTCTGAAGTTTGTCGATGTCGGTTTCCATTTTTATTCTTTCTTCTATTTCCTCTATCTTTGCGATCACTGTTGCCTCAAGCCTTGTTAATACTAAAGGTTTCGCGGCTTGCAGCGGAGTTTCCCCCTCTTTCACAACTACGACCTGCTTTTGACATTTTGCACACCACAGTTCTCCGCTTTTAAGCTTGAAAAGCGGCGAGGCGCATACTGGACAGGCTAGATTTGTGAGAGTCGCCCCTCTTCGAAGTAGGTCAGCCATGCTTTTCAGGGGTTTTGACTCAGAGTTTTCAGTCAATTTTAAAACCTCGAATGATAATTAGTAAGAGTAGATAATTTGAGTTTCGTTGCATAGTACCTCTAATCGGAGGGATAGGCCTTGGTTAGTAAGAAAAAGTTGAAGGAATATGAGGAGCGAATTAAGCATGCAACCATGGTTTTAGGAGAGGTTTCAGAAGATACAACCACGCCGCGCAATATCAGAAGGGCGGCAAAGGAATCAATTGAAGCCTTACACAATGAAGAATTCAGCTTTGGCGTCCGAGCCTCAAATGCAATATCAATTTTAGATGAAATTCTGCAGGATCCAAACATGCCCTCCTATACGCGGGTAAAACTTCTCAACGTGATGGCGATCCTAGAGGCAATAAAGGATTAACATATCCTTACTCCTATTTTTGAAAGCAAGATTCAAGCTTCGGTAAAAATATATGTTAGATAGTCCATTTTGTTTTGGGCTTTCGGAGGAAAACCATTGAAGTATGATGTTATTATTGTCGGTGCAGGTCCAGCCGGAATATTTTCCGCTCTAGAACTCGCCGAAAACACGGACTTAAAAATTCTGATAATTGACAAGGGACCGGATATTGACAAGCGTAAGTGTCCAGCAAGTCGGGGAATAGAATGTATTCATTGTGAACCATGCGCGGTTCTTTCAGGTTGGGGAGGAGCAGGAGCCTTCAGCGATGGAAAACTTACGCTGTCAACGGAAGTTGGAGGGTGGCTAAATGAATACATTCCAAGAGAGGAACTCCAGAAACTAATAGAATATGTTGATAGCATTTACTTGAAGTTTGGAGCTCCAGACAAGGTTTATGGAGCTGACCCGGAAAAAGTTGAAGAAATAGAAAGGAGAGCATCACTTGCCAGACTTAGACTCATACATCAGAGAATCAGGCATATGGGAACTGAAAAATGCGCCGAAACCCTGCGAAGGATGAGGCAATACCTAAACAGCCGCGTAGACATAAGAATGCGAACTGAAGTTAAAGGCTTAATTATCAAGGACAGAAAAGTTGAAGGCATAGAGACGGTTGAAGGAGAAAGGATTTTAGGAAAATATGTGATTGTCGCTCCTGGACGAAGCGGCGCTGAATGGCTAAAAACAGAAGCTCAAGCGTTGGGGCTGAAAACACTAAATAATCCAGTTGACGTCGGAGTTAGAGTTGAAGTTTTAGCAAGCGTAATGGAAGAATTAACAAGTGCACTTTACGAGCCGAAATTCATCTATTACTCAAAATTCTTCGACGACCAAGTTAGAACCTTCTGCGTTGCACCCTACGGCGAAGTAATAACCGAATCCTACAACGGCATACTATCAGTTAATGGACAAAGCTACGCAAATAGAAAGACTCCAAACACAAACTTCGCCATACTCGTCAGCACACGCTTCACAGAACCATTCAAAGAACCAATAGCCTACGGAAAATACTTGGCTAGATTAGCGAATCTTCTAAGCGGAGGAATAATAATTCAAAGACTAGGCGATTTAGAGGCGGGCAGAAGATCAACCCAGGAAAGAATAGACAGATGCGTTGTAACCCCCACGTTGAAAAATGCCACCCCAGGAGACTTAAGCTTCGCATTACCCTATCGATACCTAACGGACATAATGGAAATGCTCAAGGCACTAGACAAAGTAGCCCCCGGAGTATATTCAAAAGATACATTGCTCTACGGAATCGAAGTGAAATTCTACTCTTCAAGACTTAAGCTAAGCAAATGTCTAGAAACTAAAATAAAGAATCTCTTCACCATAGGAGACGGCGCCGGAGTAACAAGAGGCCTCATACAAGCCTCAGCCTCGGGAGTAATAGCCGCCAGGGAAATAATAAGAAGAGAAAAACAATTAAGCAAAACAAACACATAAAATAGAAATCATGCTATTAGTAAAGCCAATCTTTATTTTAGGAAAAAATCCAATATTCAAAAAGAAAGATGCTTTCGGATTTGTAAGAATAACGAAAAAGAGAGAACAAGAAAGAAAAATAAGAGAAATACTGAAAGAAACTGAAAGAAATCTGGAAAAAGCTAAAATTTTAAAGCCTATAATAATTAGAGAAAAAGAAGATTTTGAAAAGCTCATGTTAATGGACATTCAACTGGAAGAGATTGATATCTTTCTAATTTTCAGAAAATGCCTAGGTTTCGGAATAGAAATCGCAAAGCTCGCCGAAAAGGGGAAACCAATAATAATCTTTCAAGAGCAGAACGTGCCTAATCTGGCACTTGACGCAATAGAATATGCAGCAAACAAGAAAAACGTCTTCGTGGCTTTAAGTTTTAAAGATATGAATGAGACCCTAGAATTTTTAGAAGTCAAAAAGAAGCTAGAAAGAACGAAAATTCTAGTTTTATGTAGCGATTTCCCATTTTATCATGAAAGGGTGAAGCCCAAAACCGCAGATTTTGAGGCTATAAAAAGTAAGCTTGGAGTAGAAATAGAAGAAGTCTCATACGAGGAATTTTTGGAAAAATGGAATTCAATAAGCCAAAGAAAAGCGAAAGCATTAGCCAAAGAGTGGATTTCAAAAGCCGAAAAAATAGTTGAACCCACAGAAAATGATGTTCTACTCGCCGCGAGACTATATTTGGCTATGAAGGCCATGCTTAAAGAGAGAAAGGCCAATGCTTTAACCCTAATTTATGGAGAATCTCCATTTCC
>CAYOFB010000032.1:0-3110 GCA_964403145.1 uncultured Candidatus Bathyarchaeia archaeon | reverse complement strand
TTAAAGAGAGAAAGGCCAATGCTTTAACCCTAATTTATGGAGAATCTCCATTTCCGGTTCCCTGCCTAGCCTACACGTACTTGCGAGATGAGGGAATTCCAGCGGCATGCGAGGGAGATATCAACTCGCTTTTGATGATGATACTGCTCCATTATCTAGCGGAAAAACCGGCTTTCATGGGAAACACTGTGCTAGCCGACGTCAAAAACAATGTTGTAGCGATTTCCCACTGTGTAGTTCCCACGAAAATGAAGGGATACGCTTCAGAACCGCTATCCTACGCGCTAAGAAGCTATCACGGCCTAAAATTTAGAGGAAGCGTAACCGCTTATTGTCAACTTGAAAAGGGACGAAAAGTCACAATTACAAGATTCAATAACGACCTAACGAAAATGTTTGTATGCACAGGAAAAATTTTAAGCTGCAAAGACTACGAGGACCCGCAGCTTTGCAGAGCAGTTGTCAAAATTAAAGTCAGAAACGTGAAAGATTTTCTCAATAAAACTTTTGGAAATCATCACGTGGTTATTTATGGAGATTACATGCGAGAACTTAAGAAAATCGGTAATTTGCTTGATGTAAAGGTTATTGAAGCCTAAGTCCAGATACATATTCTTCATATTCCTTTAAAACTTCAACTAGTTTGGGTACATCAAAGAATTTACGTCCAGTAAACTCGTTGGCGACCGCCATATAAACTTGACTTATAATTCTCTTCAGTTTTGGATCCAATCGTGGAGGTTTCGATTTGCATAGTAGTCTCCAGTTTTCAACGCCTTTCTTTACGGCTTCTCTCTTCGCATTCTCAACATCTATGTACCATTCTGTTTTACGATAGAATTGCCTCGCAATCTCTTTGCTAACGTGAAGGCCCCTATAAGTAAAACGGCACTCGTCAAGAGTCCCAACAACATCGACAACCATTAATTGTCGCTGAGGATCAAATGCAAACTCGACCTTTCCATCTTCGTTTTCTAGACCAGCTCGTGAGGCAATTTCAGTTATTACGTTATTTATTTCAAGTAGAATCTGCCTCATTTCCTCAATTTCTTTATCCCTCAAATTTGCAAGCTTCTTGGCCTCTTCCCAAGATAAGTAGCGGTCTTTCTCTTCAAGCTTTGTGCTAATATCAAAGAACGGTCTCGGAAGCTTTTCTCCAGGCTTTGGAAGGTGGTCAAGCCCTAAATCTTCCGGTTTTATCAAGCCTTGTTCAATTCTCTTAAAAATTGATGAGCCAGGCGGAAGTCCATTTCTATAGATTATTTCAAATGGTATTAGGAAATTTGTGAGATTCGGCATGAATATGCTGTAGTCATAGGAGAGTTTTCCTTCGATTATTATGGGTTTCGGCCTAAACACGTTAACTAGGTTGAATTCCATGATGTTTGTTGGTTCCTCAAGTTCGTCAAAGTAAAGCCTTTTTCCATTCTTCGTTATCAATCCTCTATAATGAGTTTTAATTCCTTTCTCTCCCAGTCTTTCAAAGCAGTATGCGCCCATCAGGCATAACGCCGCACCTTTCCCATCAATATGGTCCGGCATTTCGCCCCAATCGAAAACGGAATACCGGTCTGAAAAATGAAATCTAGCTATTCCCATACTTTCCTTTGTAGGCTTCTTGATGATTTCTATGTCCTTAACGCTTCCCATGGGCTTCGCCTAGCCCCTAATCTCGGCATCCTCCTTTTCAATTTCCTTTTTCTTACTATCTTGATATTTTGCCACCCGCTTAGCTAAATTCTTATCTTCCAACGCAAATATTTTCGCAGCGGCAATCGCTGCGCCTTCAGGTTCAAGCGTTACAACCAAACCTATTCCGCTCGGAACCCTTAGCGAAGAGAATATGTCCACTCCGGCAAACTTCTCCGAATACGGCGGACAGGCTATTACAGGCTTTGTCGTGTTCGCATCAACCATTCCGCTCAATGCATTCGACCGGCCAGCAACGGTAACGAAAACCACACGCTCAGCTTCATACTCCCTTAAAATTTCAAGAACCTTCTCCGGAGTCTTATGCGCTGAAGCAACTCTAAACTCATATTTAATGTCGAACTCTTCAAGGTAGTTGGCTATTTTCCGCGAAAAATCATAATCTTTCTTCGAACCCATCAAGATTACAACTTTTCTTTCCATTTGATACACAAACCCTAATAGAGTTGCAGAATTTAATTATATTTTGTGTTCATCTGTTTGTTAACTACTTCAGTGAGTTGTTAGAAGGGCAGTAAGCTTATGTTAAGAAATGTTTTTAAAGAGATATCGACTGCGAAAACTACAAGCAATAAGCCTAGTAAGATTAGTAAGGTCCCGTAACCTTTAGACTTTAGTATTTTTGCGCTTTTCTCGCCAGCAATGCCCATGAAGGTCAGCCAGAAGTAGTCTAGCCATACGTGAGCCACGTACATTAGGAGTAGATAGGTGACGCCCATACTTGAAGACGATTGAATCAGAGGCAATCCTATACTTATCCACCATAAAAGAAAGTAGGGATTCAAGCCTGTCAGGAGAATTCCGACTAAAATAGGGTTAAGTCCATATATTTTTTCCTTCTCCTCTATTTGGACGCTGCGGCTCTTTATGATATAGACTCCATCTCTTACGTTTGTATATGCGAAGAACAGGATGAAGCCGAATATGGCCAATGTCAAAATGAAGCTTACACTAGAACTTTTTAGAAATGAACTTATTGAGAGGGAAAGTAAAGCTAGGGCAATAACGTATGGAAACTCAAAGACCATGTGGCCAAGCGCTATCAGAAAGCCTCCTTTGGCGAATCTTCTAGCTCCAACAACCACGGCTGATGCCGTAAGCGGTCCAGGAGAGAAGGCTCCGGAAACCGATATAGCAATTGTTGAAATGATGAGGCTAGCAGTATCCATTGGTTATCAACTTCAGTTACCTTTGCAATCTCTATATAAAAATGCTAAGCTGAAAGATTTAATATAACCCATCTGGGTTTTGCTTCGCAGCAATAGGATATCGCTAAACGTGATTCGCTTGTCTAAACAGAGGCGCTATCCTCTCAATCACGCTTGGTGCGAAGACTCCGGCCATGCCTCCCAAAATCATGTGTATAGCCAAGAAGCCATATAGAAAGAAGATTAGCGGGA
>CAYOFB010000031.1:0-8249 GCA_964403145.1 uncultured Candidatus Bathyarchaeia archaeon | reverse complement strand
ACTTGCTAACATTAACTATGTCAGGCTTAACCTCCTCAATAAGCCTAAGCGTATTCTTGAAGGCTTCTTCTGTTTCTCCGGGAAAACCGACAATCACATCAGTTGCCAGACATAGGCTTCCGCCAAGCTTATGCCTAAAAACTTCAACTATACGCCTAAAATCATTAACCGTGTAACAACGCTTCATCCTTGTTAAAACGTTATCATCGCCGCTTTGGACCGGTAAATGTAAGAACCAGAATAGGCAGCCTCCTCGTTCTTTTCCCTCAGCGATTTCTGAAAAACGTTTTTCCCCGCCAAATTCCGCATATACTTCAACAAGTTCGTCTAAAATTTCAAGCGTGTGATCTGGACGCATCATTCCAACTCTAACTAGAAATCCGTCCAAGTTTAGGCTGCAGACTTCTCTTAGCAGTTTTGGAAGGTTTACGCCTAAATCCCAGCCGTAAATTGCTGTATCTTGACTGCAAAGCCAAATCTCCTTCACCTTCTCATTGAGTGAGCGTTTGACCCTTCTAACAATTTCCTCAATTGAATAGCTGCGAAGTTTTCCGCGGGCGAAGCGAACGCAACAGTAGGCGCATTCGCCCAGACAGCCATAGGCAATTGGAATAACGTCAACAAGCCTATTTTGTCTTATACATGGTAAATCGAGTCTGGGCTTGGTCTTTAATGCATTAGAAAGCTCGACTACTTTCTTTCCTTCTAAAACTCTCTTTACAACGTCAGTTATGCGTTCGCCAAATGCTGGTCCAACAACTCCATCAAAGCGAACTTCACGTTTTAAACGTGGAAAATTGATTAGGGGTAGACATCCAGCCACAACAAGCTTTTTGCCGGACGGAATTTTCTTGAGAAAGCTTATCATTCTATTTTCTGTGGGTCCCTTAACAGCGCAAGTATTCACAATAACCACATGAGCATCATCCATTCCATCAACTATTTCAAAACCAGCCTTGGCTAGACATCCGGCTAGCGTGTTGCCATCGGCTAAGCTTGAAGAGCAACCAAAACTGATGACAAACACTTTTGTATGCATAGCCTAAACAACACCATTTTAAAAGCATAGAGAAACATAAACATTCCCGAAAATGTGAAAATTAACATGAATAAGAGATAGGTTTATAGTAAGTTTTAAAAGGAAAAGAAACTTGCATATTTAAATCATGTTTTAAAATAAATATACAGCACTATATGATAAATATGCTACTTGCATTTTCTTAGGGGTGATTCTAGGTGAGGATGATAACGTTGTATCTGCCTGAACCCTACATAGAGGCTCTGGACAAGCTTGTAAATGAGAAATATTACCCAAATAGGGCTGAGGCAATAAGAACGGCAATATTGGATATGATAAGGGAGGAATTGTGGAGTAGAAAAAGCTTGAAAGCTGTTAGGCGGAAGAATGGAAAGAGAAGGGGCAGAAGGAGGCGAAGGATTGCTTCAAAGGCCTAAAAGCCAAGTTTTACAATATGCCTGGCAGAATACTTCCCATGAAGGGGTTAGACCGCCTGGATATTGCCGAATAGTGGTGGCGGGAGTAGGCGGAGCTGGAAACAATACGGTAACACGTCTAACGGAAATGGGCATAAAGGGAGCGGAAACCATAGCGATAAACACCGACATACTTCATCTTAACGCCTCAAGAGCCATGCACAAGATTCTGATAGGAGAGAAAACAACTCGGGGACTTGGCGCTGGAGGAGACCCGGCCTTAGGTAGAGCCGCAATAGAAGAGTCAAGAAGTAAAATAGAAGAATTCTTTACGGGAGCGGACATAGCCTTCATAACAGCCGGGTTGGGAGGGGGAACCGGAACAGGAGCCGCGCCAGTAATAGCAAAAATAGCCCGAAAGAAAGGCGCAATAACGGTCGGAGTAGTTACAACGCCCTTCAGAATAGAGAAGGGAAGAATAAAATATGCTGCCCTAGGCCTAAACGAGATGAGACGGCAATGCGACACAGTAGTTGTAATAGATAACAATAAGCTTATGCAGCTTGTTCCCCAATTGCCCATAAATGAGGCGTTCCGCGTAGCCGACCAAGTTCTAGCAAACATGATCAAAGGGATAGTTGAAACAATTTCGACGCCAAGCCTCATCAATCTTGACTTTGCAGACTTCAAGACGGTAATTCGGAAGGGTAGGGTTGCTGTCGTTGGCATAGGCGAATCGGATGCGCCTAACAGGGCGGAGGAAGCTGTGAGAAACGCTTTGAGAAATCCTCTTTTGGACGTTGACTATGCAGGCGCCACCGGCGCATTAATACATGTTTGCGGAGACAATCAAATGACCATAGAAGAAGCAAACAGAGTAGCCGAAATCGTAACTGAATTTATGGATGAAGACGCCCTTGTAATTTGGGGTGCACGAGTCAACCCAGACATGAACGGACTATTACGTGTTACACTAGTCATGACCGGAGTTCACTCGCCCTATCTACTAAGCGGATTCGGAGCGATCGCACCGCAGCTCTATAATATGGAGCCGTATGCAGAGCCGGAGAAACCCCTAGAAATAAAATTGCCACTTTACCAAATGGAAAACTACTAACCTAACCTTTTCTTTATAGTTAGAGCCTCTCTCTTCAGTCTAATACGTAATGGAATTGGACTTCCGCACGGGATTGTTGCGCCTCTTTTTATTGCTCTCAAAACTCCCTCTAGGTTAGGATTGTTTGTTTTGAGAATGGTGTAAGCTGAGCCAACTTCCTCATAATAATGCGCGTCGCTGCCGGCGAGCTGCGGAATTTTTAACCGTATTGCTAGCTTTTTCCCAAAAAAGGCTGAAAAGTAGAAAGGAAAAGAGGATGCATTTATAACTTCAATTGCATCAAATTTTCCACGTAATTTTCTTGCCCATCCTCTGTAAATTGCAACGGGATGCGCCGCCACAGCTATTCCGCCAGCCTCATGTATGAAATCAATCGTTTCATCAATTTCATGTCCAGCGGGAATGGAGCTTTTCACATTTAAGGCTAAAATATGCGCGCCCTTAGCTGACACTTCGACTCCAGGAATGGCAATAAATCCGTGCTTGATAAGTGCCCTTTCAAATTTCGGCCAGCCCTTTATTGTGTCATGGTCTGTTATGGCCGCTCCATCTAATCCCGTTTTCTTCAGCTGCCAGACAAGCTGTTTGGGGGTGATTAGTCCGTCATAAGAATAAATGGTGTGGATGTGAAAGTCTATTTTTAATGGCAAACTTGAATTCACTTATCTTATTTTGCTTCCGACCTTTACTGGACGTTCCGGCTGAAGTATCGCTATTGTTTCACCGTCTTCAGCGGCTAATATCATAACTTGAGATTCTATCCCGAAAATTTTCTTAGGTTCAAGATTGGCTATTACAGCCACAAACTTTCCTTCGAGTTCCTCTGGCTTATAATAATTGGCTATTCCAGCCACTGCCTGCCGAGGCGTTGGCTCACCTATGTCGATTAGAAGCCTCAGCAAATTCTTAGAGCCTTCAACCCTTTCAGCCTTAACTATTTTTCCGACTCGTAGGTCCATTCTGGAAAAATCTTCAAATGACACCTTTTCCGACTTCATTCTCACCTTCTCCAGCATAGCCTGAAGCTCTTCCTCATTAGCCTCAACTTTCCTGAATAAAGGTTTTGCCTTTCCAATTTTATGCCCTACAGGCAGTGGCTTAAGAGCATCTTCCCATCGCTGCTTGTGAACACTTCCAGACAAGTTTAAAAGTTTCCAGAGTTCTTCAGCTGTGAATGGAATAAAGGGAGCCAAAAGAATTGCCAAGGCCTTAACTATCTGCGCCGCAACGTACAGAACATTCGCAGCCTTCTGCCTATCAGACTTTATGAGATTCCAAGGCTCCTTCCTGTTTAAATACTGATTTCCAACCCGACTTAGGTCAACAACTTCGCGTAGGGCTTCAGCAAGCCTACAATTTTCAATGCTAGCTCCAACTCTGCTGACCTTTTCACGTATGGTCTGCAAAATTTCTTTGTCATCTTCATCTAGACCTTCTGCATGCGGAATTTCGCCTTTGAAGAATCTATTTATAAAGGTTAAAGTGCGATGGATGAAATTTCCAAGCGTATCGTTTAGGTCGGAATTTACTTTTTCAAGGAAAATGCTCCATGTAAAGCTGGAATCCCTCGTCTCAGGCCTAATCGCAATTAACACAAACCGCCAATAGTCGGCTGGGAAAAGCTCAAGAGCCTCATCTATCCATATTCCTATTCTACGGCTTCTCGAAAACTTTTGGCCGTCTAAGAGCAGAAATTCTGTTGAATTTACATTCCAAGGTAGATTGTAATCTTCTCCAGTCGCTAAGAGCAAAGCTGGCAAAATTATTGTATGGAATGGAATGTTATCCTTTCCAATAAAGTATAAAGTTTTAGCCTCTTTGTCAAACCAGAACTTTTTCCATCCTTCCTCATTATTTCTCTTTTTGAAATATTCTATTGTAGCTGAAACATAGCCTAAAACAGCTTCAACCCAAACATAGATAGTTTTTCCTTCAGCGCCCGGAAATGGAGCGGGAATGCCCCATTTATTATCTCTGGTTACTGGACGGGGCTTCAATCCTTCCCTAATCCAGTTTAAACTGAAGTTTTTTGCATTTTCTGGAAACTGCTCATTTTTCGAAATATATTCGTAGAGTTTCTCCGAGAATTTGGGAAGGTCAAAGTACCAATGTTTAGTCTTTCTAATTTCTGGCTTGCTTCCGCAAACAGAGCATCTTGGTTCAACGAGCTTTGTTGGCTCAAGAAGCCTTCCACAATTTTCACACTGATCTCCACGGGCATTTTCATAGCCGCAGTAAGGGCACTTGCCTATAACAAATCTGTCCGGTAGAAAACGTTCACATTTTGGACAGAAGGGCATTTCTGTCTCTTTAGTGAAGATGTAACCGTTTCTATAAATCTTCATAAATGTTTCCTGGACAAACTGCTTATGAACGGGATTTTCAGTTCTCGTATAATTGTCGAAGGATAAGCCCCATTTCTCAAATAACTTTACGACTTGATCATGAATTTTGTCTGTTAACTCTTTGGGGTGGACTCCAAGCTTTATTGCTTCAACCTCAATTGGCGTTCCATGCTCGTCAGAGCCGGTAACATAAAGAACTTCATCGCCTTTAAGCCTATAATATCTAGCTACAACATCGGCTGATAGTAGGGAACCTATCAAAGTGCCGAGATGCGGCAAATGATAGATGTATGGCCACGCAGCAGTGACAAGAACCCTTCCGAGTTTACTTCACCTCCAGTACTAAATTTACAATTAGCGAACCCAAACTTAAAGGAAACGAAAGTGGGAGAGTATCTTATGTTTCTCTTTCATGCTCTGATGGTGGCGGAGAGGGATGAACATGGCTTCTAGCTAGCTTTCTAACTGAGAGGTAGACTGCGGCGGCTATTGCCAGAGCGGATAGTACTGTTAAGATTATCTGAGCGGCGAGCAGAGTCACTATTTTATCCAATCCCTCAATATTAGCTGGGCTTCCAGCGAACACTTCCAGGTAGGTTTCCCCGCTCTCTGGAGGATAATCTCCCGCAAAGGTCACCGTTACCTCAATTTCTCCCGATTTTGCTCTTCCATCACTTGGTACTTTAAAAGAGCATTCAGTTTGGTAAATGTCACCGGTGTCTGGGAAATATTCTAAGCCTCTTTCTGCCGCATCAGTAGGCACTATGGTATCACTTCCTACCCATTCATTGTCAATATAGCTTGGCCACCAGGGATACACAACTGTGAGATTTTCGATGAAAATTCCCTCTTCTATTTCATTGTTCACTACTACAATGAAAAGTTTCCCTTCTTCGCCCGGTTTATAAAACTGCTTGTCTGTCCATACTTGCACAATTATCTTTCTCGGCAATTGTTGAGCTGCCACAGCTAGAGGAACAGCTATTAGCATCAATAAGGCAGCTATTAATCCAATCATTATTGCTTTTTTCAAGGCCTATCACCTTTCGTGGTTTTCCACGTACTGACTATTTAAAAGTTGCTATATACATGGCCGAACAAACGTGGAAGTTATAAAATAGCACCGTGTAATATATGTCAAGGGACTTATTTGGCCGTGAAAGTAATTCTGGACTCAAATTTTCTCTTCGTTCCGTTACAATTTCAAATAGATATTTTTAGGGAAATAGAAGAAGTGGTTAATGGAAAGGTAGAGTTTATTGTTTTATCCACAACAATCGAAGAGCTCAAGAAGATAATAAGTAAAAGAGGAGATAAGCTTAGCCGCCAAGCTTCCTTCGCTTTAGAATTAGCGAAAAAATGTAGGGTTCTTGAGGTTAAGAGACTTCCGGACGAATCAAATGATGATGTTATTGTACGTGTTGCGAAAAAGTTTAAATGTGCAGTTGCAACCAATGACCGAACACTTAAAAGGATGTTAAGGAATATGGGGGTTGCAGTCATTTATGTTAGAGAGAAGTCCCGCCTAGAAATGGAGGGAACCGTAGATAATGTTTAGATTGGTAACCCTTGAAGATACCATTAGGATTCCGCCTGAAAAGTTTGGGCAGCCGATTAAGGCGGTTGGGCTTGAACAATTAAAAATGAAGTATGAGGGAATAGTAGACGAGGAACTTGGCTATATAGTTGCCGTTGTAGATTTGGATGTAAATCCCGTTGGGAAGATAATTTCCGGAGATGGCGCAACCTATCATAGGGTTAAGTTCACCCTATTGACTTTCTATCCGAAAATTCAAGAAGTTGTAGAAGGAGAAGTTGTGGAAGTGGCTGATTTCGGAGCATTCGTTCGTATAGGCCCGATAGATGCGCTATTACATGTTTCACAGCTTATGGATGACTTCATAACCTATGATGAGAAACAAGGAGTTCTGATGGGTAAAGAAACCCAGCGTAAACTGACAACTGGAGACAGAGTAAGAGTGAGAGTTACAGCCGTGTCGCTTGGAAGGGGAGGAATATCCGGTAAGGTCGGCGTGACAGCTAGACAGCCATTCCTAGGAAAAATTGAATGGATAAAGGAAGAAGTTAATAAGGCTAAGGGAGCTGCTGAAGAAAAGGAGGAGAAGGCAAATGAGTGAAAAAGCATGCAGAAAATGCCACTTGATAGCGCGAGGTTCAATATGTCCAAGATGTAAAGAAGCAACCATGAGCGACGACTTCTCAGGTCTAGCAATAATATTTGATCCAGAAGGTTCAAGAATTGCCGAGGTTATGGGAGTTAAGGAAAAGGGAAAATACGCACTGAAAGTTAGGTGATAACCATTCTAATTCTGCCTGAAAAACTGAGAAAAAGACTGAAAAAACCCTTGGGAACATTAATAGCTGGAAACTTTGATGAGACTGTAAAAAGGTTTAGGGAAATATTAGCCAAGGAAAAACCCACAAGATTGATTGCAGTTGGTGATGCCGTCTCAGAAAGCCTTATGAAAAATGGGGTATTTCCCGACGTTTTCATAATCGATAACAAAGTTATGCGTAAGGAAATTACACCACTAAAGTTCGGTGCTGAAAGAACCCTTTATGCAAAGAATCCCGCCGGAACAATCTCCAAAGAAGCATGGGAGAAAATTAAAAACGCCTTGAATTCAGATTTACAGACCAAAATAATAATTGATGGAGAAGAAGATTTGCTTGCCCTTCCAGCCGTTCTATTCGCTCCGGAAAACTCATTTGTTGTTTACGGACAACCCCGCGAAGGAATGGTGATTATTAAAGTCACTGAAGAGAAAAGAAGAGAAGTTGAATCAATTATTGATGAGATGAAGACCAATTCGAAAGACTAAAGTAGCTGGTTTAATATCAAATCAACATTCAAAAGGCTGATGAACATGAAAATCAAGGTGATATCAGACAAGTATAATCCGCTATTGAAAAGGAGAGAAATAACATTTGAAGTTAATCATACACAGTCTGGTACTCCGCCGAGATTTGAAGTGAGGAAAGCCTTGGCACAAGCAGTTAAAGCCGATTTAGACCGTGTCTACATTAGAAAATTTGTGACAAAAACGGGAACCATGATTTCTGTTGGAGAAGCAAATGTTTACGATACGGTTGAGCAAGCGAAACTTATTGAACCCGAATACATAATTTTGAGAAATCAGCCTAAAGAAAAACTTGAAGAGGAGAAGAAAGGGGAGGAGGCAAGCGAATGAGCGAGAAGAAAAAGAAGAAAGAGAAGGGAGTGCACTCCTACTATAAGATTGAAGAGGGAAAACTGGTTAGGCTTAGGCCTTTCTGTGAAAGATGCGGGCCGGGATACTTCATGGCTGATCATGGAGACCGCTATACTTGTG
>CAYOFB010000030.1:0-8459 GCA_964403145.1 uncultured Candidatus Bathyarchaeia archaeon | reverse complement strand
TCTAGACATTTTTTGGCCGTGAAGATTATGGCGTAGGCTCCGGCGGTGAGTTCAGCTATTCTTACTGGAATGCTTTCTTTGCCTATAGCTAATACATCAATTTTGTAGGTCCGCCTTATGTAGTCTGAAATCTTTCTGATTTTTGGCAGAATCTTTAGAATGTGGCTTCTTGCTCTTCCATGAACCATGCTTGAAAGGTTGGCTGCTGAAAGTTCCTCTATTTTCACTCCGCCTAACGAGACATCTAGATGCACAACGTTTGCCTTTTCCCTTTTTAATAGTTTATAGCAAAGTTCTAATTCATGAATTACTAGCTCATGTCCATTTTCAATATCGGCAAATATCGGCTCCGCAATGCACTCGGAAGCTGTTCTGTAAGGCGGTTCAACCATAACCGCAGCGCATGCAACTATCTGTAAAGGTTGAAAATCTTCGTCAAGTATGGCCGCTGCAGAATCGGCTGCAATTATTTTCAAAGTTTTCACCTAGATTAAATTGTTAATTCCAAATTTAGCTTTGTTGCTTCTCGTATGCTCTGCCCCTTTTTAGTCCTAAAGCTAAAATGTATATTTCTGAGCTTTTCGCCCTACTTGCCTTGGGTTTGACCAACTTTACAGCCGAAAAGTTTTCTTTAAGCTTGGCTATGAAATCTCTTGTTAAGTCTCCTTCAAAAATTTTAACGAAGAAGTTTCCTTTTGGCTTGAGCACTTTGCATGCTATTTTCATCGAATTAAGTGCGAGGTCTATTTGGCGGGCGTGGTCTACTTCCCAAATGCCAGAAATTTTTGGGGAAACATCAGAAATTACAACGTCAGCCAATTCGGGAAGCAAGTTTCTAATATTTTCAGGAGTTTTTGGGTCTGTAATGTCTGCGACTATTGTTAGGATGTTTTCTTCCTCGAAAGGTTCAATGGGTTTTATGTCCACTCCTAAAATGAATCCTTCCTCGCCTACAATCTTTCTTGCCGCTTGAATCCATCCGCCGGGCGCCGCGCCTAAATCGACAACGATGTCTCCACGTTTCATAAACTTGTACTTTTTTACTGCTTGTAGAAGTTTGTAGGCCGCCCGCGACCTAAACTTTTCTTCTTTTGCTTTTCTATAGTAATAATCCCTTTTTCTCTGTCTTATCCATGACTTTGGCAAATTTAGCTTTCTCCAAGATTTGGCTGTTGCGTTGGGGTTTCGGGGTCTCCTTCTTCAGCAAGTTTTAGTAGCCACTCTGTCAGTTTTTCGCATTCGTTCGGGTTTATTTGGCCCCAAGCTTCGCATCTTGAGCTGTCTGGACATGTGAAGCATGGGCAGTCTATTATTGAGTCTATGGTTACTGGCTGCCTTTTCGGGTACAGCCTATAAGTCCAGCGTCCATTATGAAGTTCCCTTTCCCTTCTGATAAGTCCTTTATTTTCCAGTTTTATGGCTATTCTAGAGCCCTCTCTACTGCTTGCGCCTAGCTTGCGCCAAAGTTCAGATTGGAGCACTCCCTTGCTGCCAACATTCATAATATACTGGAGTGCTTTATGCTCCAAATCGTTGTGTTTAGGCATAGCTTATCTGTCCTTGGAACCTTCTCCAAATAAATAATAGACAAACTTAAGATAAAAATCTTGTATTTAACACTAACTATTCCATAAATAGAAGAACCACATTTTAAGACTCAGCGAGGTTTAAACTTGAAGTACTGCCTAGGAATCGAAAGCACAGCCGACGACTTCAGCGTGGGAATAGTCTCATTCGAAGGGGAAATCCTAGCCAATGTCATGGACGTCTACATGCCAGAAGAAGGCGGGATACATCCAAGAGAAGCAGCACAACATCACTCCCAAGTAGCCGCTAAAGTAATAGCAGAAGCATTCGAAAAGGCGAAAATAAAGCCGAAAGACATAACAGTAATAGCCTTCTCTCAAGGCCCAGGACTAGGACCATGCCTAAGAACAGGCGCGACCGCCGCAAGAGCACTAGCCACATACCTAAAAGTTCCACTAGTAGGAGTTAATCACTGTGTCGCCCACATTGAAATTGGAAAGCTTGTAACAGGAGCTAAGGATCCAGTTACGCTTTACGTTTCCGGAGGAAACACCATTGTGGCAGCTTACGAAGCTGGAAGATACAGGATTTTCGGCGAAACCTTAGACATAGCTGTAGGAAACTGCCTTGACGTTTTCGCGAGAAACGCTGGCCTTAAACAGAAAAAGGGGATGGTCTTCGGCGCAATGGTTGAGAAATTGGCTGAAAGGGGAGAAAAACTCATTCCATTACCATACTCGGTTAAGGGAATGGATCTATCTTTTAGCGGTCTGTTAACGGCTGCCATACAGCTTCTTAAGGGAGGAAAACATAAGCTTGAAGATATTTGCTATAGTCTGCAGGAAACAGCCTTTTCCATGCTTACTGAAGTTACTGAACGGGCGCTTGCCCACACAGAGAAACCTGAAGTTCTTTTAACTGGCGGGGTGGCCGCCAACAAGAGGCTTCAGCAAATGCTAAAAATAATTGCTGAGGAGCATAATGCACGCTTTTGCGTAGTTCCAAAAGAATATGCGCTTGATAATGGTGCAATGATAGCCTGGACAGGCGTATTGGCCTACAAGCATGGATTAACAATTTCAATCGAGGAAAGCGTGGTGAAACGCAAATGGAGACTTGACGAAGTTGACGTTCCATGGGTCGAGGAGGAGCTGAAAAGTGCTGATTAAAAAGGGCGCCGAAGCAAATCTTTACTTGGAAGATTGGCATGGAAAACGGGTGATTGTTAAGGAAAGAATTCCTAAAAAGTATCGTGTTCGAGCTCTTGATGAACAGATTCGAACCTACCGAACTATTCATGAGCCTCAGCTTATGCATGAAGCGAAAAGGGCCGGAGTTCCAACTCCAACAATTTATATGGTGAATTTGGCTGAAAAATCAATTATAATGGAGTATATCGAGGGAAGACAGGTAAAGCAGATATTAAACAGGCTTTCAGCTAATGAACGGACTGAATTATGTAGGAAAATAGGGATGCTAATTGGGCGTCTACATAAGAATGGAATAATACATGGAGATCTGACAACTTCAAACATGATACTGACTTCAAACGGCAAAATCTACTTTGTAGACTTCGGCTTAGGAGAATTTTCAAATGAACTTGAAGCTAGGGGAGTTGACCTTCACCTTATGAAGAGAGCCCTTCAAAGCACACATTACCTTTTTGCCGAAGAATCATTTAGGGCGGTTTTAGAGGGCTACGCTGAAGTTGTAGGCGAAGCAATGACAGAAAAGGTTTTAGAGAAAATAAGGGAAATTGAGCTTCGAGGACGCTACATAGCCGAAAGGAGGAAAGAAGAATAAGCTTCCCATACGGGCGAATAGCATTCTTTGCAACAGGCAACATCCACAAATTCCAGGAAGCCAGAAAAGTTCTAGCCGAATACGACATTGCAACCGCTATGATAAGGGTTAAGGCTATGGAAATCCAAGATGAAAACCTTGAAAATATAGCTAAGGCAAGCGCCATAGATGCGGCAAAAAAGTGCGGTCTACCAGTAATAGTTGAGGATGCCGGTTTATTTATCGAAGCGTTAAATGGTTTTCCCGGACCATATTCATCCTATGTGAACAAGACTATAGGTGTCGGAGGCATTCTAAAACTCATGAAAAATGTTAAGGATAGAAGCGCCTACTTTCTCTCAGCTGTAGCCTTCTATAATCCCGACAATGGTGAATTGAAAGTTTTTAATGGAAGGGTTGAGGGGCAAATCGCTGAGGAAGCGAAAGGAAGAAGCGGCTTCGGCTTTGACCCAATTTTTATTCCAATCGGAGGTGATGGCCGAACATTCGCTGAGATGGGAACCGAAGAGAAGAATAGGTTTTCTCATAGAGCTATGGCATTGCGTAGATTTGCTGAGTGGTATAAGCGTGGGGCTGAAGTAGGCAGGTAATTTGAGAAGTTTTAAATATTAGGGTGTAATGCTCTTTATGAGTTCGTGGGGTAGAATTGCCGAAGAAAGAAAAGGGTAAATCCCATTCAACAAGGCCTGTAAGCAAGAGGCCTCCAAGCTGGTGCCGATACACGCCTGAAGAAGTGGAGGCGCTAGTTATCAAGCTAGCCAAGGAAGGCCATCCGCCTAGCCGAATAGGAACTATACTCCGCGACCAATATGCAATTCCTCTTGTAAAGCCCATAACTGGAAAAAGCATAACACAAATCTTGAAGGAGGCTGGTTTAGCTCCAGCCATACCTGAAGATTTGGAGAATCTTTTGCGAAAAGCAGCTAGACTTCACGCTCATCTTGAAAAGCATAGAAAAGATTTGCATAATAAACGTGCACTTCAACTTATTGAATCAAAAATTCATCGTCTAGCAAGTTACTATAAAGAGAAGGGAGTTCTCCCGCCGAATTGGAAATATACCCCTAAAACAGCCTCCATAGCCTAAATTTTCGGTGGCATTTTTGGACAAGGAAATGAAAGAAAAATTTGAAGCCTTAGTGAAAGATGCGTCTATAGCATCGGAAGTAATAAGGGAAACCGCAGAAAAAGGCGAATCTATTTATGTAATCTCCCATCTTGACGCCGATGGACTGGCGGCGGCCGGAATAATTGGAAAAGCACTCGCAAAGCTTGATGCAACATTCAAAATCAGAGTTCAACATTGGGTTGATGAAAAGGTAGTCGAAGAAATAAAGGCTGAAAAACCTCCGCTAACAATCCTGGCCGACCTAGGAAGCGGATATCTAGATTTCCTATCAGAAAATCTATCCGATTACAAGATCATAATTTTGGATCATCACCAACCAGTAGGCGAACCAGCTGAAAGCTTCATTCATGTAAATCCTCATGCATATGGAGTTGACGGCTCAAAGGATATAAGCGGCTCAGGCGTGGCCTACCTAGTTGCAAAATGCCTTGACGAGTCAAACATTGAGCTATCTGCCGTAGCGATTGTAGGTGCTCTCGGTGACATGCAGGATAAGTATAACCAGAAGGCGTTAGGCGGCCTAAACGAAGCAATAATCGAAGATGCAGTCGAAAATGGTTTGCTAAAAGTCGAGAAAGACTTAATCTTCTTTGGCAGAGAAACGCGTCCAATCCATAAGGCCTTGGCCTTAACAACCTCGCCTTTTATTCCGGGCATAAGCGGAGAAGAAGATAAGAGCTTGGCCTTTCTGGCGAGCATTGGGATAAAGCCCAAGATTGGCGATAAATGGCGGGCTCTCAGAGACTTAAGCGAGGAAGAAAAGACTAGACTTTGCTCTTCTCTTGCTGAGTATCTGGCTTCAAGAGGCTATCCTAAGGAGGCTTTAAGCCTAGTTGGCCACGTCTATGTTCTAGTCAAGGAAGAGCCCTGGACTCCGCTAAGAGACGGAAGAGAATTTTCGGTTCTTCTAAATGCGACTGGCAGAATGGATAGGCCAAGCCTTGGAATTTCAATTTGCATGGGAGACAGAAGCTCAGCATTCGAAGAAGCAAATAAGGTTCTAGACGAGTATAGACGGTTAATAACCAAATATTTAGGCTGGCTTTTCGAGAACAAACGCATCGAGGAGCTCGAAAATATATATGTTGTCAGAGGAGAGAACGATATTGAGGACAAGATCATTGGAACCTTAGCGTCCATAGTCTCCACAAATTACATAAACAAGCCAATAATCGCCTATGCAGCAGTTCCAAGCGAAAAAATAGTTAAGGTCTCAGCAAGAGCCCTAGACCCACTAATAGAGAAGGGATTGGACTTAGGCGAAATAATGCGGGTAGCAGCCGAAAAATGCTCTGGAAGGGGAGGAGGGCACAACATAGCCGCTGGAGCTCAAATACCAATAGAGCATGTTGAAACATTCATTAAACTCGTCAACATGATGGTTAGGGAGCAGCTGGGAAAAGTTGAAAATAGAGGCAAAAATAGTCCTTAAATATGAGAGCAAAGAGAAGGCGAAGGCTGTCGCAAGCGCTGTTTCACCTGACAATGTAAAGTATCAAGAACTTTCAATCAGAACCTTCAACGACGGCTGTCAAGTTGTAACTTTGATAGGCTGTAAGGGGAAAATTGGAACCTTTATAACTACCGTTGATGATTTATTGCGTTGTCTAACTGTAGCGGAGAAAACAATCAATTCAGTCAAAGAAACTCAATAGTCTAAATCTGAAGCTGAATAATACAGAATCTTATTCTAAAATCAACAAATCATATAACCTTGGTGAAATCTAGTGAAACTGCAACCGAGAAACGTAATTCTAGGAATCCCACAAGTCCGAAAGAAAAAACGCCTTGCACAAGTTGTTCTTAATTATAAAATACCAATAGCTGAACTACGGCCAAAATATCTAGAAAAAATTTTGAGGACTATACTTGGGACAGGAGCCGACATTTTAACTGCAAATCGTTCCAGTGCTGGCGGAGTCGTATATATGACTCTTTTCGTTGATCTTGATAAAACGGAAGTATCCGCCGAGGAAATTGAGAATAGACTGAAGAATTTAGGGTTTATATCTGAAGTTTCGGTCTTTGAGCCTAAACCCCTCCTTTTCGATGCTGCCCATTTTCCCTTAACAAATGGTGTGGAAAGGGTCTGCGTAATTTCAACAGCAGCCCTTGCACGGATGCATGAGGAAATGATACGTATACTTGGTTCTGGAGCATTTACAATTCTTTGGTATATTGGACTAGAAAAAGGAAAAAACCTCGTCAAGCTAATAAAGAACTTTGCTTCAGAAAACAAACTTAACAAGAAGGAAATGCTGGTGGCCTTCAAGCAGTTCTATCAGGCTGCAGGATGGGGCATAATAGAATATGTAGATGTAAATTTGAAGCAGGGAACAGGAAAAATTCGCATCTACAATTCTATTGCAGAAAGCGTCACAAAAAAGTATGATAGGCCAATCTGCTACTATACGAAGGGGCACCTAACCGCTCTTCTTCAGGAAATCTTTGAGCATAAATCCATTCATATAGAAGAAGTTAAATGTATGGCCATAGGAGATAAATTCTGCGAGTTTGAATTTAGTGCCAGCTAGCTATTTCTAGAACTTAAAGTCGCAAAATTAAATAGTTGATTTGTATCTTTAGCTTACGGTTTAAAGGGCGACCCATAATGCTAGACATAAAATTGATCAGAGAAAAACCAGAGTATGTCAAGGAGAACCTAAAGCGCAGAGGAGATCCCGAAAAACTTGAGATGTTAGACAGCTTAATCGAGTGGGACAAAGAGTGGAGGAGAAATTTAACGGAGCTTAATGAGCTTAGACATGAGAGAAGGAAGATTACAAATGAAATTGCCCAGCTAAAAAAGAGAGGAGAAGAAATTACAGACAAGATTGAGGCTGCAAAGAAAATAGATGCTGAAATAGAGGTTTTAGAGAAAAAGGTTAAGGAACTTGAAGAAAAAGTCAGCTATTATCTTATGAGAATTCCGAATCTGCTTCATGAGTCGGTTCCCTACGGCGTGGATGAAAACGATAACGTAACAGTCAAAACGTGGGGTGAAATTCCAAAATTCGACTTTAAAGTTAAAGATCATATTGAGCTTGGGCTTTCGCTTGGAATAATGGACTTGGAGAGAGCCGCCAAGGTTGCTGGGGCAAGATTCTACTATCTGAAGGGATTAGGCGTCCTATTAGATATGGCGCTAATCAACTTCGCCCTAAATGAACTTGTAAAGAAGGGCTACAAGCCAGTAGAGCCGCCATACATGATGAGAAGGAAAGCCTACGAGGGAGCAACAGCCCTAACAGACTTTGAAGAAATGCTCTATAAAATAGAAGATGAAGACCTATACTTGATAGCGACTTCGGAGCATCCAATCGCAGCCATGTACATGGACGAAGTATTAAACGCGAAGGAATTACCCTTAAAATTTGTCGGCGTGAGCGCATGCTTTAGGCGTGAAGCCGGAGCCCATGGAAAGGATACCCGTGGAATATTCAGAACTCACCAATTCAATAAGGTTGAACAATTCATATTTTGCCTTCCAGAACAGTCATGGGAGATGCATGAGGAACTTCTACGCAATGCTGAGGAACTTGTTCAAAAGCTGGGTTTGCCCTACCGCGTAGTAAACGTCTGCACAGGCGACATCGGAAGCTTTGCAGCTAAAAAGTATGACATTGAGGTTTGGATGCCGGCGCAAAACCGCTACAGAGAAATAATCTCATGCAGCAACTGCACAGACTATCAGGCGAGGAGGCTGAACATTCGTTACAGAGAGAAGGAGGGAGCCCCGCCGAAAGGTGTTGTTCACACTTTGAATTCGACGGCGCTTGCCACCGGCAGAACCATAGTCGCCATACTGGAGAATTATCAGCAGGAGGACGGTTCCGTTTTAATTCCGGAAGTGCTTAGGCCATATATGGGAGGCATAGAAAGGATAGAGCCATTGAAAAGCTTTTAATATGTCCCTTGAGACTTTTCTCCAAGTTACATTAAACTTGGGGTTTAGCCGTGTCAAGACGTGTAAGGGATAAGTGGCGTGCAAAATCATGGT
>CAYOFB010000029.1:0-8757 GCA_964403145.1 uncultured Candidatus Bathyarchaeia archaeon | reverse complement strand
CAGAAAATGTCTAAGAACTTCATGGGAGCCTGAAAAACTTGCAAAAGTAACTATGTACCTGTGGAATAAAGGAAGAATTAGGGGGCTGTTCCTAAGCTCTTCAGTTGCAAAAGACCCAGACCACATAACTGAAAAGCAGCTCGAAGTTTTAACCTTGTTAAGAGAGATGGGTTATAGCGGCTATATACACCTAAGAATAATGCCTGGAACAAGCCGCCACTACATTAAGGAAGCCGTAAAACTCGCCGATAGAATTGGAGTAAATATTGAAGCGCCAAACGAAGAATTATTTGCAGAACTGTGCCCAGACAAAGGAAGCTTCAAAGAAGATATTCTAAAGAGACTGGAGTGGATAACTGAAGAAATAAAGGGCTTAAGAAAGGATAGGCAAATTTTAAACTTCGGATTTGGAAAAGCCGGAATCGACACCCAAATAATTGTTGGTGCAACTGAAGACAATGACCTACAACATGTTAGGACTACGGAATGGCTTTACAGAAAAATAGGATTAAGAAGAGTATACTATAGCGGATTTGAACCAATAAATCAGACTCCGCTAGAAAATCGCCCGCCATGCCCACCATGGCGAGAATACCGCCTTTACCAAGCCTCATTTTTAATTAGAGACTACGGAATATCAGCAAAAGAACTTGAAGAAATAATGAATGACAAGGGCTTTCTACCAAATGTGGACCCGAAAGTCGCACTGGCGAAGGTTCACCCAGAAATCTTTCCAATAGACTTGAACACTGCAAACTTTAGGGAAATAGTAAGAATACCGCATATTGGCCCCGCAACAGCCAAAAAAATAATGGAATACAGAAAAATCAAACCTATAAAATACTTTAGTGACTTAGAGAAAATTTTAGGTCCAAACTTGGCTCGAAAAGTTTTAGGATACGTCTACGTAAAAGATAAGCGTTTAACCCAATTTCAAAGAAACCGTCAACAGGCTTAAAGTCCTTTGCGTAAATAGCGGCTCTTTCCCTTATCACATAAATTTAGGGGTAAGAACTATAATCCCTAAAATTTTATAAGTAATCAAGCTGTGTAAGTTTCAGTGCATATTTAGGAGCAAGCCAAGGATGACAGCAAAAAAATCGCTTATACTCATACTTGCTCTGCTTCTTCTTTCACAAATCCTAATTCTGCTACCCAAAACCTTGGCCAATTCCTCACTTAGCAATGACTTGTCAAAAATAAAGGTGAACAAGATAGCGCATACTGTGGAACTTCTAGATGGCGGCTTAATTGTTATAAATGATACCATAACAGTCTCGGCGGATGAAAATGTCAGCGTAAATTTCCCAATAGGATTTCCATATGATTATGCACGGTACCTCATAAAATGCAGGGCAGTTGCGGATAATAAAGAAATCCCAATAGTTCCAGATTATGGTCTTGGGTCACCTGGCTTTTACGGAGTTTTAGTGAACCTTACAAGCATTGAAGATGAATTCAAAATTAATTCTACCCCGAAGAATTTTACAGTAACTTTCATTTTTTCAGGACCTATAGTGGCAGAAGATGATTATCTAACCGTGAACTTCACATTATTCCCAAGCTTGGCTATAGATGCACAAAAATGCTATACAACCGTAATATTTCCAGATAGCCTAAATCTAACTGAAGCTTCCTTTACATATAACAAAACGGAAACTAAGGAAAATAGGAATTATTACTATCTAAATCCTATCCCTCTTGAAAAGTTCGCCTACAGTAAGGCTAAAGCATGGTTACGCCTAAGAGTTTCAGAATCCTTCATATATGCCGAAATAGAAAAGCTGGAGAGGAAGATAGAGGTTGATCTCCACGGGAACATAAATGTAAAGGATATCTACTACATTGTAAACAAGGGAACAAAAACCATTGACCAAATAACGATCTTCTTCCCAAAAGAAGGATACGATTTCGTAGTTGAAAGTGCAATTGGCACAAAGTTTTCAGATGTTTCAAAAGAAGATTTAAAAAGTAACAGACTGCACATTCCAAGCATAGGCCCCAACGAAAAAAATGTTTTTTCACTAGTCTATAAACTAAATTCGACAAACGGAAAATATAAACTAAACATATCAATCGACAAGATCACGCCTATATTAATTAAAAAGCTGGTGGTATCGTTTATATCACCGCGGGGAATAAGCTTCGAATCTTCAAGTGTAGTTTCTATGGCGAGCAGTATCGAAAGAGACCTTTCGAAAGACTCAGTAACATTTACTCTTCATAACTTTACAATAGTTGACAGCTTTCAGGTGACGATAGCATATAGAGTGAATATTTTCTGGGCCTCTTATCCCTACACTTTAATTGCTCTAATCTCAAGTTCAGTGATTCTCCTAGGAGTTTTCGCCCGAAGAAGACTCGGTCCAGCCCCTGTAGCCGCTCCTAAAGTCGTTGTTTCTCCAAAAATTTTCAGAAAATTCGTTGAAAGCTATGAAGAGAGAATTAAGATCATGTCTAGAATTGAGCGTTTAGAGGAACAAGCGAGAAAAGGAAGGATTCCACGTAGACAATTTAAGGTTAGAAAAACTATGCTTGAAAATAAGCTTTCTTTACTTTCTAAAGACTTAGCGGAGCTCAGAGAGACAATTAGGCGGTCTGGGCCACGCTATGCAGATATAATTAGGCAATTGGAGATAGCTGAGGCTCAGCTTGAGGAGGCTGAAGCTGGAATTAGAAGGGTGAGAAGCCGTTATAGACGAGGCGAAATTTCTAGAGAAGCTTACCGTAGGCTTTTAGAAGAGCATGAGAAGAGGATTGATGATGCGAACTTGAAGATTGAAGGTGCACTGTTAAGGCTCAGAGAAGAATATCGTTAGCCAAATTTGAAAATGCTTTTATTCTACCATTTTACTTTTGTAAGATTCTAAATCGAAAGTTAATGGGAGCTGACGGAAATGGTTGAGGTAAAAGTTGATCATGAAAAATGCACTGGATGCGGAACATGCGTAGAGGTATGTCCAGTAGGAGTTTTTGAAATTCAGAACGAGAAGTCTGTTCCAGTAAATGTTGACGAGTGCTTAGCTTGTAGAGCCTGCGAAACTCAGTGTCCAGAAGGCGCCATAGAAGTCATCGAATAGCTTCCATCCCTTCCTTTTTCTAACCTAGCTTCCAAAACTTCGACTGAACCCTTTTAACTTCGTTAAGGAATTCAAAGGCTCTACTTCTAACCCTTTCGCTAGCTTGTTGAGGCTCGTCCTCAAGTCTATACTCTAGTTCAGCCATTATAGAAACTACAGCCGCTGCAATTTTACCTATCCATTCTAGGCTATAACCGCCCTCTAAAACTGCAACAAATCTTCCGCTAGAAAGCCTGTATACTTCTTTGAAGATATGAATGTAAACGTTTGCTGAGAGCCATAGGCTGGCCACCGGATCAGTGTAGTGGCCGTCAAATCCTACAGACATTAATGTAAATTCTGGAGAATATTGCTTAATTATTGGAATTGCAATTTCATTGAAAGCCTTTAGGTAGAATTCGTCTGTTGTTCTGAACGGAAATGGTATATTAACTGTAAAGCCTTCTCCTTCGCCCTTTCCAGTCTCATCTGGAAAGCCTACTCCTGGAAATCCCCTCGGATCCTGATGTAAACTCATGTAGAGAACCTTATCGGTGTCATAGAAGATTTCCTGCGTTCCATTACCATGATGAGCATCAATATCCAAAATCAGAACCTTTCTTATTCCATATTCCTGGATTAGATGTCTTGCGGCAATTGCTATGTTGTTGAATATGCAGAATCCGCAGGCGGCGTATGGTAGAGCGTGATGGCCAGGGGGCCTAACAAAGGCGAAGGCGTTTTTAAATTCTTCCTTCATAACTAAGTCAACGGCCTTTTTTGCTCCGCCAACGGCGTAAACTGCGGCTTCAAAGCTTTTAGGAGAGACAACTGTGTCGCCTAAGTCTAGTAGGCCTCCGCCGCGATTGCAAACTTGCTTAACAAGCTCTATATAGTCTGGCCTATGCGTCATTAGCAAATCTTCTTCGCGGGCGGGTTCCGGAGCCAAAACATCTATTCTCTCGTTTTGCAGTATTCCGCTTTTCTCCAACTCATCCATTATAATTTTTAGTCTTTCGGCGCTTTCAGGATGTCCCCTTCCGGGATTATGCTCTAAGTATATTGGACTATAAATTATTGCCGTTCTTTTCATAGTTCTTCCCTCTTCATGTAAGTTTCATTAAAGGCTTTCTCTACATACTTTTGTAGGCTTAAACCCTTTCTTCTGGCAATCTTCTTTAGGATTGACGCCACGCCGGTAGTATATTGGATTGCCTTTTTAGGTTTGTAGGCTATTGATGCGGGTAAGCCTAGTTTCTCGGCGGCTTTCCGCAATATCACCTTTCTCGGCGGCCTTTCTTCCTGGCGTATCTTAAACTTTGGTGGAAGTTTCAATGCATAATTTGCCAGTTTCCAGTCTGCGAATGGAAGTCTTAACTCTAGGTTGTGAAAGGCGCAAACTTTCTCGTCTCTCTCAAAGTTTGTTTTGTAACAATTTAGAAAGTCGTTATAGAGCGTTTCATGCAGAGCCTTTTCTCCTTTTTCAGAAAACATTTGTAGATACCTCTTATATCCAGCAAAAAGTTCGTCACTTCCTTGTCCTGCCAAAATAACCTTTAAACCATTTTCTTTCGCCGCCTTCGCCGCAAAAAATAAGGGAATTGCTATGCTTAGCTTTATGGGGTTCGGCTCCTCAATTATCCACAAAACCTTAGGGACAGCTTCAGCAACTTCTTCTTCGCTGAAGGTTTTCACTTTTATTGATAATCCAAGTTCTTCAGCCGCTAAAACAGCTTCGTCAATCCCTTTTCCGCCTTCAAGCCCCACAGAAATAAGTTGAGGCGCAGCACCGCATTTTTTGGTTAACAATGCCAATACTCCGCTGTCAACTCCTCCGGAAAAGGCGAGGCCAAACTGGTCCAAGTCCGCAATTCTTTCTTTGACGGATTCTAAAAGAAGTTTTTGAAGAATTTCAATTGCTTCTTTCTCGGCTATGCCCTTCAAAAAAGCTTTGGCGACTTTCCTTACTTTTTTAAATGCTAGGCCATCTTTGGTTACGGTAGATATTGTTCCCGGAGGGAAAGATTTTACCTTTTCTATTCCCAGCTTTCGCAGAGCTCTCATTTCTGAGGCTACAGCCGCAAATCTTCTGTTTTCTCCATAATAGAGTGGGCTTGTTCCGAAAGGGTCTCTGCCAACAATTATTCGGTCTTTATGAAGAATGGCAAAGCTGTATGAACCGTCAAACTTTTTCAGTAGCTCCTCAGCTTTTTCTATAGGGTTATTTTTTAGAAGGTTTCTTGCAAATTCTATATCTGAGGGTTTTTGCTGTGGAAAGAATCTGCCGTTTATGGTTAGAGCGAAATTTTCTTCTAGTATGGGCTGCGGTGTATCTTCGGGTTTGATTTTGGATAGGCCGTAACCTATCGCTACTGGTGTTTCTGGGATTTCGTTTGTTAGTTTTCCTTCTTTTTTAGCTATGAAAACGGAGTTTTCGGTTGCAATTCCGTATGAATAATCGAATCTGTGCCTTAAAGATTCCAGCATGTCTAATGCTTTTTCGGCTGCCGCTCTTCCCTTTTTGTCTATGACTGCAACTAGTGCGCCCATTTGCTGCGCCTTGCCCTTTTAGCGAAATTAGTAAAAGCTTCCTACGCTAATTTATCTTTGCGGAGGATAAGATTTGCCCATCCTACCGATAGATACGGGACGTTATGGCACGCCTGAAATGCGCCGCATATTTGAGGAGGAGAATAGGCTTCAGAAAATGCTTGACGTTGAAGCCGCTCTAGCTTTGGCGCATGCTGAAGTCGGAAATATCCCAATGGAAGATGCGAAGGTAATTGCTGAAAGGGCTTCTACTCGCTATGTTAAGCTTGAAAGGGTTAAGGAAATTGAGAAAGAGATTAAGCATGACGTTATGGCTATGGTTAGGGCCTTAGCCGAAGCTTGTGGAAAAAGCGGCGCCTATGTACATTTAGGAGCAACAAGCTATGACATTGTGGATACGGCTAACGCTTTGCAGCTTAGAGAGGCAATTAGCCTTATTGAAGAAAAGCTAAACCATCTAGAAAGGGCGTTAATGGAGAAAGCTGAAAAATATAAGGAAACAATAATGGTTGGTCGAACTCATGGGCAGCACGCGCTTCCAATAACTTTAGGCTTTAAATTTGCTGTTTGGATGCGTGAAGTTGCAAGGCACCTTGAAAGGCTGAGGCAATGCCGCGAAAGGCTTCTTGTCGGAAAGATTAGCGGGGCTGTTGGAACCCAAGCTGGGCTGGGGCCTCACGCGATGGAAATTCAACGCATAACCATGGAAAAACTCGGTTTGAAACCAGCAGAAATCACAACTCAGATTGTTCAACGCGACCGCCATGCCGAGTTCATCTGCCTACTCGCCAATCTTGCCTCTTCTTTGGACAAGTTTGCAACCGAAATCCGCGAGTTGCAACGTCCAGAAATAGGCGAACTTTATGAACCATTCGAAAAGGAAAGGCAGGTTGGAAGTTCCACCATGCCCCATAAGCGCAATCCAGAACTATGCGAAAGAATTTGCGGATTGGCGAAAATCATGCGTAGCCTAACAATTCCAGCCCTAGAAAACGTTGTGACTTGGCATGAACGAGACCTTACGCAGTCATCTGCCGAGCGATTCATAATTCCGGAGGCATGCATACTAATCGATTACATGCTACACCTAATGACGTTCATAATTGAGAACATTGAGGTTGACGAGGAGAGGATGCGGAAGAACTTGGAGATTACGCAAGGAAGAATAATGTCAGAAGCCGTAATGATCGCCCTAACAAAAAAGGGAATGAGCAGACAAGAAGCACATGAATTATTACGGAAACTTACAATAAAAAGCCAAACAGAAAACAAACACTTCAAAGAAGTTTTACTAGAAGATAATATAGTGAGAAGAATCCTAGACGAGAACGAAATCGAAGAAGCTATAAATCCAGAGAACTATTTGGGAACAGCGATCAGACAAGTAGAGCTGGCCATTAAAAAAACTTTGAATGAAATGTTAACATGAAAAGTGTTAGAATAATTAGCCTTTAACTTTCTTAGTTTTGACCCTTTTAGCTTTAGATGTTGCTTTCTTAGGCAGTAATCTATCCACTACTTCAGGGACCAGCTCCTCTGCAGGACCGACCAGCTTATAAATATTTTTCTCATCGAAAGATTCGGCGTGCAATTTAACGTACGATTTAAATTTCTCGGGAACCTCCGGATTTTTGTCAATAATAATTATTTCCTTTGTTGGATCCTCACCTATAGCCTTAAGCAGCATTTTAGCAATATAGTCATCTGCTAGGCTAAATGAGTAACCAATAACTACATAAAGACTAGAGCGCTCAAAAATTTCTCTACCCGCATTCCACACCTCGACTATAGGAGGATAAATCAGGTATTTGTATGTCGTTGGTGGAACTATCATATGTCTTGTTGACGCGCCACAATTACTACAGACTCCAGTAATTGCATAAGGAATATTTTTCTTTGTTGCATCTATCATTTCCTCCACTCTGGGCATGAATAGAGCTTGACAATTTTCGCAGTAGAACCAATTTATAGAACCATGCATTTTCACAAGTGGAACTGCATCTCCTTTGTTACGTGAGCCAATTATATAGGAATATGATAGCCCTTCTTTATCTAAAACTCTATCAATACAAACATCGTAATTGGTCGTAACAATGTTTGTCTTCTCATGCTGAGAAACAAATTTTGCTACACTTTCGTGTACTGGGTTTGGTTCTGCATAAAGCATAGTGCCTACAAGCAATGAAAAGAAAGTACTTAGCATATTTTGAAACGAAGAAACTGATTCAATATCTCTCAATGACAATTTTTCTTCTATGGATTTCCATTCAGGGTAAAGTATAGAGTTTACAAGCGCATGCGTTTTCGGATTTCTTATCATGAAATCGGAAAGTGTAACCGCTGTTAAAAGCTCCTCTATATTCTTAATTTCATTTTCTTCGCACCATTTCTCAAGTTTTGAAAGAGGCTTGCTCTCCAATCTATTAGCTCTTTTCCATAACTCATCTAATAGTTCATTTACTGTCGGAATGTTTGAAGGTGACGGTTTAGAAGCACCGGCTCCTAAAAAGAAAAGCACTTCATGGTCTGGCTCAAGATGAATATTTTTTATTTTCTCCAAACCTTCTTTCTTAACTTTTTCAGGAGCTTTTTCTAATTCAAATTTAGCAATCTCCTTTAGAGGAACGCCACTTAGTCGACCCATTAACCTTACTGCGCTAATGTAGAACTTTTTTGAAATAATGTCATGAAATAATAATCTATCAAGGTACTCATGTAAAAAATGTAGAATTTTTCTGAGTGCAAATCGTCTCTCCGAAAAAGTCAGTGAGGTATTTTCTAGAGATACTATTAAGCGCATCATGTAACGTCTCAAAAGCGCAGTATCTTCTGTTCTCATGCCACGTAATATTCTATCAATAGCATCAAGGATGCGTATTTTGTCGATATTTCTCAAAGAAGGCATTTCTTTGATAATCACGTATATGTCATCTATAATGTCTATATCAGACAATGCAACCTACCTTCTTCAATTTTGGATAATCTTACAAATGAATAACAATTGCGTCCTAAAAAATCTTTGTTTACTGTTTATTATATTATCTAGTATTCTGTTAGGGCTTTTTGTTTCCAGCTTTCCTTATCTTCCTTCAGCCTTTCATACTGCTCCTTCTTCAGGTACCCGCCGACTTGATCCTTTATCTTCTTA
>CAYOFB010000028.1:0-9029 GCA_964403145.1 uncultured Candidatus Bathyarchaeia archaeon | reverse complement strand
TATTATAATTAATTCCTTAATTTTTCTGGTCTCTATAATTTTTAAAAGGTAGATAAAATATGAACAAAGTGAAGCAGTCAAGTTCATACGAGTGAAGATAACACAGAAATTTTGCGAGCCAGTCTTTGACTCATACTAATATTCCAATAGTTTTAATGAACAGCATATATGACATTTTTAAATTTTTCTCACATATTTTCATTTAGCCTTTCGTTTAATCGCGGTTAACCGAAAAATAATGTTGGAAAGGCCCCTTCGCTTAGGAATTTCTTTGGTTCAAGTCCGGCCCGCGGCACCACATATTTTTACAAGCGGTTCTTGAGCGATTTTTAAGACTATTTTTTGTTAAAATTGTGGAAGCCAATGTTAGCGCCAAAGGAATAAGTGTCATAGTGTTCAGCGGATATTCTGGCACCACAGTATATTGTCCGGTCAAATTTACGACTTTAACCTAAAATCTTCAATAATCTGATCGTATTTCGTATTTTATGTGCTCAGCAGAATTCTGTGAATAATTTGAGGTAATCTTTGAGGTGTCTAGTGATTAGGAAATTCTTTAGTACTTGCTCTCTTCCCTTTTCTCCCATTTTCTCGGCTTTTTCCTTATGTTTTAATAAATATATTGTTTTTTCAGCGGCATTGTTTACATCATTTACTAGAAAACCTGTTGTTCCGTTAATTACTTGGAGTGGTATTCCGCCGACCTTTCGCGCGACTACGGGTACTTTTTTCCAAAGCGCTTCTGTAACGCTTAAGCCGAAACCTTCGCGTATTGACATTTGTAGAGCAACGTCTGAGGCTCTTTGGAAAGCGTTAACTTCTAAGCTTCCCACTCCTATAAGGTTTGTTAGTAAGTGAATATTATAGTCTTCTCCAGCGTATCTGGCGGTTTTTTCGTAATATCGCCATCCTTCCGGATCATCGTGAGCCATGCTTGATATTAAAAGTAACTGGACATTAGGTATTTTCTCTTTAACCTTTCTGTAAACGTCGATTGCTCCCAAAGGGTCTTTCCAAGGGTCAAAACGCCCAACTTGTGTAATAATTGGCTTTTCTGGGTCAACGTCATATTTTTCCAGAATTTTCAAAATGAGACTTTCAGGTATTTCCTTGTTTTTATTGCTTAGTGGATCTATAGAGGGGGGAATAACTGCTATTTTTGGTAGTTTGAGATTGGTGGGGATGTATTTTTTCATTGAAAATATTGCGGCGTCGTATAGTTCAATGCAGGGTTTCAGGAAGTTGATAACCTTTCTGTTTGGAGTAGACAGGTCTATATGGCATCTCCATATCCATTTATTGGCTTTTTTAGAACAGAATTTTATGATAAAAGCTGGCTGTGGATCATGAATTATTACATAATTTGCGTCCGGCTTTATTAATTCAGCGTTCGTTTTATTATATTCTATGTATATTTTCTTCTCTTCGCTGGTTATCTGTATGTCCATTCCTTGGAGGGCATTATGGAACTTTTTGGTTACATTGAAGAATTCAAGAGAGCCTTTAATAACTCTCCAGCTGGCTTTCAATCCTATATCCTGCATAAGAGGAATCATACTGTGAAGTATTTCTGCGACTCCGCCGCCAAAACTTGTGGAGTTGACGTGAATAACCGACTTACCTTTCAGTTTTTCAGCCAACAGCTTTATAGAATTAACTTCTTCCTCCCCTATGATGCCCTTGTAATTCTCCAGCTGAATTTTAGCTAATTTAGGAATTTCAGACATGGCGTTAATCTCATGGATGCTGTTAGGCTATGTAGTAGATAGGCAAAAGTTATATTAGAATTTCCATAATACAGAGGGAACGGTGGGAAAATTTGGCGACTAAAATGGAAATTACAATAGCGGTACTACTTATTGTGGCAATAATCGTTTCAGGAGTTGCTATGAGTTACAGTTTATCGATTCTTGGCAAAATGGACGAAATGACTGCGAATATGCTTGACTTGACCCAAAGTATGATCGACCTTACGGATTCAATGGCTGAAATAGCCGACAAAGTCGGTACAAGTCTAGATGCAATTAATGCTGTACAAGATAGGCTGTCAGAGGTCGAAAGCAGACTTACTCCAACCCTCACAGTTATTGGCCCCTGGTCTGGACCGGAAATGGACAAATTCCTTCCAGTCCTAGCCAGATTCGAAGCGTTAACAGGAATTAACGTAAGATATAAAGTTTACAGAGCTGAAGAACTCGCAACATTACTGCCTGCTCAGTTTGCGGCTGGAACAACTCCAGGCGACGTTATCTTCATGTGGGGATGGTTCATTGCCCAAAGCGCTCAAGAAGGACACGTAATGGAAGTCACAGATCTAATTGACGAATCAAAATTCTTGAATGGTTCTCTAGATGCCGTGAAGGTTGGCGACAAACTCTACGGATGTGCCTACACTGGCAAGGTAAAGCCCGGGTTCTGGTACAAAAAATCCCTCTTTGAAACTTATGGCTTAAGCGAACCTAAGAATTGGACAGAATTCATAAATCTGCTTGATACACTTAAGGGGCTAGGTTATGATCCTCCAATAGTGAGCGGAGACGAGATTGGATGGCCGCTTTCAGACATAACTGAACACTTCCTGATAACCTACGGCGGGCCAGAATTACAGCTGCAACTAATAGAGGGGACACAGAATTGGACCGAAAATCCAGTTAGGGGAATTTTTGAGAACTACTTAGTGCCATTGCTTGAGGGCGGCTACTTTAGTGAACCGATCGAGTGGACGACGGCTCTTGATCAATGGTGGCAAGGGGACTATGCACTGTACTTTATGGGAAGCTGGATAACTGGCATGGTTGACGACCCATCTGACCTGGGGGTTTTCTCGCTTCCAGGATGTGAAGGACTAGTTTTTGCAGCTGATTACTTCTTCATACCAAAGTATACTCAGTATCCCGACGAAGCAAAGGAGCTGTTCAAATTCTTGGCAAGCTCTGAGGCGCAGAGGCTGCAAGTAGCGCAAGGAGGACACATAGCCACAAACATTGAAGTAACATTAGATTCCTATCCAGAAGTCGACAGGATGGTAGCTAATCTAACAGTTGGAAAAACCGTCCTGCCCGACCTTGACGACTCAATAGGCGGAGAATTCCAAACCACATTCTGGGATCAACTAAAGCTACTCTGGGTCGATCCAACCAAACTTGATCAGGTACTTGAAGCTATAGAAGCGGTAGCGCCCTAAAGTGAATGAAAATGCGCCATAAAATACCCCTCTTATTTTTAATGCCCGCCCTAATATTTATGATAATATTTGTGGTCTTCCCTATACTAAATACAATTTACATAAGTTTCTTATCATCAGACGGCGAATTTGTTGGTTTACAGAACTATGCGGAGGTTTTAGAATCAAAGAAAATGTTTAACCTTGAGGGCTTCCCAAAAGCTCCTCCATTGGGTGCGTTTATTCACAATATGATATGGATACTCATTCATTTACCACTATCAATATTTTCAGGTTTAATTCTAGCAGTAATACTGAAAGATGTTAAGGGCGCACCCATAATAAAGACTCTAATTTTTCTTGGAATGGTTACACCAATGGTAGTTGGAGGACTAATAATTCGTTATACTTTCGAAAAGGATGTAGGCATAGTAAATGGGTTATTATCCTTTATAGGTTTAGAAAATCTGACTAGATCGTGGACCGCCTATCCTGACACGGCGCTATTTGCCCTTATTTTCGGCTCTGTTTGGCTTTGGACAGGGTTCAGTATGATATTGTATTCGGCGGGACTCGCCACCATACCGAAGGACTACTACGAAGCAGCAAAAGTGGATGGAGCTAGTTCATTTAAAATGTTCTATCGCATAACCCTTCCGTTATTGCGGCCGATCACAATAACCGTTATAACCATGACGATTCTTTATGAGCTTAAAATCTTTGATATAGTACTAATAGCTACATATGGAGGCCCAGGAGAGGCATCTAATGTTTTAGCGTTCCAGATGTGGCTTTATGCCTTCCGATATTTTGAGTTTAATAAAGCTGCGGTAGTGGCTTCCTTGCTTACAGTCTTAACGATAATCGTTACAATTCCTATGATTAAATTTATGGTGAAAAAATCATGAAAATAAAGAAATCAACTGTCATGACGGTAGTTGTCCATTTAATTGCTTGGACTGTTGCATTATTCTGGATATTACCGTTCATGGGAGTTTTTATGGCTTCGATAAGGCCGTATAGCGAAATAATTCATGGTTGGTGGGACTTCAGCAGCTTTCATCCAACCTTTGATAATTTTATTAAAGCTTGGAACCACAGAGATTTCCCGCTTAGTCAAGGAGTAATAAATTCGCTGATAGTTGCGGTTCCGTCAACGTTTATACCGCTACTCGTCGGTGCTCTCGCAGGCTACGCCTTCGCCAGATTCAGCTTTCCAATAAAGAATTACATCTTTCTAACAGTTGTTTTGCTAATGTCTCTGCCTCAACAAAGCATAGCAGTACCCCTCTATCAGATGATGTCTAAATTCCATCTAGTAGATACTTTTCTAGGATTAATACTCGTCCATTCAGCATGGGGGCTGCCTTGGATAATACTCTTTATGAGAAACTTCTTTTCAGCTCTTCCAGTTGAGATTGAAGAAGCAGCAAGAGTAGACGGCGCCTCCTACTTCAAAATATTCTATAAAATAGTGCTTCCAATGTCGCTGCCAGCGTTAGCTTCGGTAATTGTCCTTCAGTTCATGTGGGTATGGAACGATTTATTCATGGCTTTAATTCTAATTTACAGCGACCCAATGAAACTCGCCACTCAACGGCTAATTTACATTGGAAAAACAGGGTATTACCATCTCGATTGGAGCGTATTGTCGGCTGCATCCGTAATAGTAATGATAGTTCCCATCTTGATTTTTGTCCTATTACAAAAATACTACATTAAAGGAATGGTCGGATGGACCATTAAGGGATAACCTTAGTCTGACCATATCATTTCAAGCAAGCCTGCGCTTGCCCACGCTTGCAGAGGATTAGCTGTAGGCTCTTTCTCAAGGGTTGACATATCCACCACTTCGCCTCTACTGACAGTGTAAAACTCTGGAATCTTCCCAAGTTTTTTATACACTCTAAGAAGGGCCTCCTTAATTCTTCCTGCATAACTTGTAAAGCCTAGTTTTTGAAGGCCTTTATAGATTATCCAGTTATCATGAGGCCAAATACAACCTAAATGAGGACTATAAGGATCAAAATCAGGCTCTAATGATGAATGAGTTCTTATGCCATATGGAGTCCATAAATCCTCCTTAAAAAGCCTTGAAACCAACATTTCAACTTTATCCTCTAAAACTATTCCGGTGAAAAGAAGATGGCCAGGATTAGATGTTATGGTCTTCTTCTGTTTCTTGTCTCCATCCAAAGCTAAGGCGAAGAAATTTTCCTTTTTCATCCAGAAATCCCTATTAAATTTTGATTTCAAGGTCTTTTTAATAGGCGAAATATCACGGGAAATTTTTCCGCCAATTTCTTTAATTAGAAACTCAAGGCTTTGATAGGCTGCGTAGACGTATCCTTGAACTTCAACTATGGCTACTGGAGGCTTAATTCTCAAATGATCTTCTATACCGTCTTTCCATCCCTGATGGAAAAGCCCATACGGATTCTTTCTCTTATATTCCACGTATCCGTCTCCATCTAAATCTCCATAATTTCTTATCCAAAGATAAGCGTCTAAAACGTTCTTCATTATCCCTTTAACAAATGATTTGTCGCCAGTTTCTCTAAGATACTGAGCCGCCAAAAATATAAAAAGGGGGGTGCTATCGACACTGCCATAGTAAGGAAACTTCCAGTTTGGAAGTTTCTTCTGCTCTTCAATGGTAAATCTATGCTCGTGTAGAATCTTTCCAGGTTCTTCTTCAGACATTGGGTCAGTGATTTTTCCTTGATATTTGGCTAAAATTTTGAGAGTAGCCTTGGCGATTGAAGAATCTATCTTTAATGTTTGCCACGCAGAAATCAGGGAATCACGGCCGAAAAGCGTGTTATATTTTGGATAGCCAGCGTTAAGATAGCCATCCGGAGTCTTCAATTTATCAATTTCCAGAAGTAATCTTTGTTTTATTTCATTTATATTCACGTAATCATCCTTCAGTAATTTCTGTTAGAGCAAAGAAGTCCCTGTTTTCTTGTCAAACAAATATATTTTTTCTATTGGAAATTCTATCCAGTGTTCTTTTTCAACTTTAAATTCTGGGTCGACTATGGCTTTTACAAGGGTTTCTCCAACCTTGAGATCTAGAATTACCATTTCTCCTAGAGGTTCAGTAGTGTAATGACGTGCTTTTATCAAGTTCTCCTTTTCTTTTCGTCTATAAACCTTGATATGTTGAGGCCTTATGCCCAGCACTACTTCGTTTGAGGTGGCTTTTTCTTTGATGATCTTTACTAAATTCTTAGGCAGTGAGTATTTGAACTCTCCAGCGTCAAGTATACCATCATCAGTAAGGGTACAGTCAAAGAAGTTTGTGGGAGGGCTGCCGATAAAGCCTGCCACGAAAATGTTAGATGGTTTTGCATAGACCTGGTCTGGCGAGTCGAATTGCTGCAGTATTCCCCTATCCAGAATGGCTACTCTATCCGCCATAGTCATGGCTTCAACTTGATCATGAGTAACATAAATGGTTGTAACTCCAAGTTCCTTTTGGAGCCTTTTAAGTTCAGCTCTCATGTAGACTCTAAGTTTAGCATCTAAATTGCTTAGGGGCTCGTCCATAAGGAAAACTTTGGGTTCTCGGATTATAGCTCTGCCTAAAGCAACCCTTTGCTGTTGTCCACCGCTCAACTGCCTAGGTTTCCTATTAAGAAGATCTCTTATTTGAAGCAGTTCTGCAACCCGCTGCACCCTTTCCTTTATTTCCTCCTTTGGAACCTTTGCACATTCCAAAGGGAAAGCTAAATTTTCAAAAACTGTCATATGAGGATAAAGAGCATAACTCTGAAAAACCATAGCTACATCTCTATCTTTCGGTTCTAGATCGTTCACAAGTCTGTCACCAATATAAATTTCTCCTTCATCAGGAGTTTCAAGACCAGCAATACATCTAAGAGCAGTAGTTTTACCGCTACCCGAAGGCCCTAAAAGCACAACAAACTCCTTATCCCTTATATCTAAGCTTAACCTATTAACTGCCACAACCTCTCCGAAACGCTTAGTCAAGTCTTTGAGAACAACTCTCGCCAACTGTAAACCTCCATATTTTACTTATTTATGATAATTAATAACTTTATGTTTAAATTTTTAAGAACTAGTAATCTACATAGTTATATCTAAAACTTGAACAAAAATCGAGAAATAAGAAGCCAGAAGAGCCAAATCCGAATTTAGATAAATCTTCCAAGTAATGCAGCAGCTTAACCATGTCTAAAATTTGCTTTTTTCTTAACTCTTCGATGGAAGTTGCTAGATGTGGGAAGAACTGTATCTTCATATATTTCTTTCTTAGCTCTTCGATTTTGTGTAATCATAGTAGGCGTCCTGGCTTCCGGGTAGTATTTGGCCCATGAAGAATTCTTGGTCTTAGTGCCTAGTCCAGAGTTCCTAACTGCTCTTTCAAAGGCTTTTCTTAGGCAATGAGGCGTTATATTTCCATCCCCTTATTTTTACTGCTCTGTCAGCTTTTCTAAGCATTTTTGCGGAGCAGTCATGTCTAGGGGTGTGTAAGGCCTTTTCTCTCTTGGTATCTGCCTATTATCTGTGCAGAATAGGATTTGCTCGTCGTCAAGCGGTCCAAGTTTAGCCTGTCTCTCCTCAAGGTAAGCTTTAATGGCTTCGACGGTTTCCTTGGGCATGAAGACGAAATATGGTATTCTGTTTTTACAGGCTTCCGAAACAACTTTCTTCATTTCAAGATAAACTCTAACTAAAAGAGGAATCTTTGTCCTGTTCTAATTCTTCCCTTATATACTCCAGAATTGGTGGGCCGGGAGAGATTTGAACTCTCGACCTTCCGGTTATCAGCCGGACGCTCCAACCAGGCTGAGCTACCGGCCCATGATATAAAATCACTTATTTAAGAAATAATATTAAAGGTTTCTCGGGGCCCGTGGCCAAGTCTGGATTAAGGCGCCGGCCTCCGGAGCCGGAGAACAGGGGTTCAAATCCCCTCGGGCCCGCCAGTATGCTTTGCGGAAAACTTTTATTTATGTTCCGCAGAGTGTGATTTAATGTTGCTTGTATCATTTGAGGAAGTTATTGCAACAGTTATTCTTTTTGCTTGGGTAGTTTTTGTTGTGGCTTTTCTTACGAAGAGGCTTTATGGCGTTATGATGAAACGGAAATTTTCTCATAACGTTGCAGTCTATTACAATCGTAAAGTTATCCATATTCTGACTGGCGGTTTAGTAGCTTTCCTTACTCCTTTAATCTTTAAGACTCCTATTATGCCTTTTAGCATGGCGATGCTTTTATCCGTTCTGACTTATGTTCCTCATAAAACTGGGAAGCTTATGTATTGGTTCCAAACTGAAGAGAATATGTATGAAGTTTCCTTCTGCATAATGTGGGGAATAGTATTAACTTTTGGCTGGCTTGTTTCCGGTGGAAATTTCTGGTTTGGGGTGCTGCCCGTTCTCTTCATGTCTATAGGAGACGCCGTCACTGGAATTGTGAGAAATATGCTCTACAAAAGAAGAACTAAGTCTTGGTGGGGCAACCTTGCAATGGCCTTATTTTCTACTTCTATTGGCGCAACATTGGGGCTTGCAGGTATAATCGCCGGGGCATTAGCTTCAGTTATAGAACATTTTGAATTCAACCCGATAGATGATAATATAACAGTGCCCGCATCATCCTTCATTATTCTTCTTTTAACGAAAGTTTTCGCGCCTTGGATGCTTACCTTCTGAGTTTCAAGTTTAGTTTTAAACTTTATTTGTAATTCACAATTCTTTAGAAACTCCGAATTCACTTCTAAATCTGATACTATAATTATTTAGCAATGGGTTGGAGGCCTAGTGGAAGAATTTGACAGGGTACTAGTGGAAACAATCGATGAAACAATAAAATGGGCATTTGGCGAGTACACAGC
>CAYOFB010000027.1:0-9182 GCA_964403145.1 uncultured Candidatus Bathyarchaeia archaeon | reverse complement strand
AAAGCTTTGCGGAAGGCCTATTCTATATTCAGGATTTGGCGAGCTGCCTAGCCGCTGAGGTGGCGGATCCCAAGCCGGGAATGACTGTGCTTGATGTTTGTGCCGCTCCCGGCGCAAAGACGAGTTTTATGGCGCAGCTCATGGAGAATAGAGGACGTATTTACTCCATTGATTATTCTAGGCGCAGAATGGCTGTCTGGAAAAATGAAATCAAGCGTATGGGCGTGAAAATCGCCAGGCCAATAATTGCTGATGCGTGTAATCCTCTTCCAGTAAATGTCGAGGCCGATTTAGTTGTTTTGGATCCGCCATGCACTAGCACTGGTGCGTTTGCTAAGCTTCCCTCAGCCAAGTGGCGTTTGACTAAGCGTTCTCCATTCAAAATGGCTGAAATTCAGTGGAAGATGCTCGTTAACTGCGCTGAGAAAGTTAGGCCGGGCGGCTGCCTAATCTATTCAACCTGCAGCATCTGCCTAGAAGAAAACGAATTTTTGATTGAAAAGTTTCTTCGACTTTTTCCCGATTTTAGGCTTGTTAGGGCGGAACCCTGGATTGGAAAGTCCGGCCTTAGAGGCTTGGCTGAGTGCCAGAGGCTCTATCCTCACATTCACAACTGTAACGGATTTTTTGTCGCAAAATTTATGCGAGAAGCATAAAGACTAGCAAGTTTTTCTATTCCTTTCTATTTGGCAGATGGTTTCGAAAATCGTTTTTGCGGCTTGAATTGCCGTTATGCCCTCATCGTAGTTTGGTGTAACTTCAACTAGGTCGAATGCGATTATGGATTTTTTGCAGATTTCGGCGATTAATTCATGTAGCGCGTAGGGATCTATTCCTTCCGGCTCTGGATTTTGGACTGCCGGCGCATATGCCGGGTCTAGGACGTCCAAGTCAATGCTTAAGTATATGTTTTCCACGCCTTCAAGTAGCCTTCCTAGCTTTTCTTTAGTTTTTTCTAGGCCTTCTCTCTGGATTTCAAGCGAGGTTATATAGTTTATTCCTGTTTTTTCTGCGTATTCTAGTTCTTCTTGGCAGACAGCTCTAGTTCCGACCTCTATTATTTTTTGCGGTTTTATTTTTTCATTTATTCTTCGCATGAAGGTTGTGTGGGATGTTTTTAGGCCTGAATACTCGTTTCGTAGGTCTAAGTGGGCGTCAAAACTTATTATGGCAAGTTTTTCTGTGTTTTCTAGGGCTTTAACTGTGCCTAGAGTTATTGTGTGTTCTCCGCCTATGATAATTGGAGTTTTCTTGGCTTCAAGAAGTTCTCTTGTTACAAGCTCAAGTCTTTTTAGAGTCTCGTCTATATTGGCTGAAATATCCAAATTGCCCAAGTCATGAATTTTTATCTTTTCCACGTCTAGATCTGTTCGGAAACTGTAAGTTTCTATGTTTAGTGAAGCCTCCCTAATTGCTGTTGGAGCAAATCTTGCACCGGTCCTATAAGTGCTTGTATAGTCGAATGGAACACCCAATATTGTATATGCGGCTTCATTGAAGGGTTTTTGATAGCCGCTGAACGGCATAGAAGGCGAAACATAAAGCTTCAAATAGCTCAATTTTGCATTTCTCCCAACCTAACTAAGAGAAAAACAGCTAAGGCTCTTAACAATTTCTATATGATTGGTGCGGCCGCCGGGATTTGAACCCGGGTCATCGGCTCGGAAGGCCGGCGTCCTAGTCCAGGCTAGACTACGGCCGCATCATCAGTAAGTTGGTGTGCTTCAAAATTAAAATTACTGTTTTGAATGCGGAAAAGACTTATTTGTTGGACTGGCCTATTAGCTAAAAGTTTACGGGGAGGCCGTCATGGGTAAGGATGATGGATTGAAATCTAAAATTGGAGATTTCTTTGCTTATTTATCAGCAGCGTTCTATTTGGCTTCAGCCGGATTTTTCTTCTATTTTTTAATTACAGACTTAAACATGATTCATGTTGGGTTGCTGGGTCTTTTGAGTCTAATAACGGCATTCGGCGTCTTTAAAAGGAAAAGGTGGAGCGTCTGGTCAGCTTTTCTAATCTTTTGCGCAGGAAATGCCTTCGCCATATCTCTGCTCTTAAATCCTCTAACAATGGAAACCTTGGAAATTCTATCGGAAATAGGGCTAATAGCATATTTAATTTTAGTTTGGGCGACAATGCTATACTTGTCGATTAAAAGAAGAGAATTTCACTAGTCTCCAAAGAGATAAACAGTGACTTTTTCTCCACATTCTATAAACTGCCTATTTTCAGGCATTTCTACATAGCCGGCCGCCCTAGCCAAGGTTGTTATGGCTCCGGAAAGACCCTTGGGAACAGGATAAGCAATCAATCGACTTGAATCGTCACGTTTTAAGTTTACCATTATGAAGGTTTTTCGCCCTCTGGCTGGAAACATTTTCTCGCCAGCATACGCCTCAACCGTTGGAAGGCCTCTTTCCTCGTGAGCGCCAACCATTCGTTGCAGCGCTGGCCTTACCAGCATGAAGAATACGAATAGAGATGATGTGGGTTGTCCAGGAAGTGAGAAAATTGGTTTTCCATCTATAACCGCGAAGGTTGTCGGCTTTCCAGGTTTTATTGATATTCCGCAGAAGAGTATGCCTGGCTTGCCAAGCTTAGCTAAAACCTTCGGAATTAGGTCTTTCTGACCTACTGAAACGCCTCCGGAAGTTATAACTGCGTCAGCGTTTTCTAACGCTGTTTTAATGGCCTTTTCTATTTTTTTCTCCTCATCTGGAACTATTCCTATGTTTATGGGAATTGCGCCTAATTCGCGTACAGCTGCAGAGAGGGTATATGAATTTATATCATAGACCTTTCCAGGCGCAAGCGGTTTTCCGGGATCAACTATTTCGGGGCCAGTTGATATTATTGCAATTTTAGGCTGGGAATAGACTTTTACCTCTGTACGCCCTAAAGCAGCTAAAACGCCTATTTTGCGAGGACCGAGAACTTCGCCTTCTTTTAGAATTTTTTCTCCCCTTTTTATGTCGTCGCCTGCTTTCATGATGTTTTCGCCCTTAACGACTGGACGGTAAATTAAGACTTCGTTTCCTTCTTTGCTGGTATATTCAACCATTACGATAGCGTTTGCTCCTTCTGGAACAGCCGCTCCAGTCGCAATTTCTACGGCTTCCATGGAATTAACCATAATTCTTGGCGCTTCTCCTACATTGACTTTCCCAACAAGTCTTAGTTTTATCGGCTTTTCTTCCTCTGCGCCGAATGTATCTTCAGCCTTAACAGCATAACCGTCAACAATTGAACGATTGAAAGAGGGGACATCAAACGGAGCCACCACGTCTTCTGCCAATACTCGACGGTGGGCTTCATAAATTGGAATCTTCTCCGTCTTGACAGGCTTCGATGGGATATTTTCGAGAATTATTTGTTTAGCCTTTTCAATTGAAATGAGTTCCCTAAACATTTTCTTGTTTCTCCTCGATAATCGGCACGTTATCAAAAAGATGAACGGTTACTATTTCGTTTTCTTCGATGCCCTCGCGATTTTCCGGAATAATTACATAGCCGTTCGCTTTTGTCATCGTCGTGAAAATTCCGGAGCCAGTAGTCCTAATGGGTTCGGCGTAAAAATCTCCATTCCTCTCGTAAACCTTAACGCGTAGAAAAACTTTTCTTCCGAGAACCCCTGCAACTCTTCGTGTAATTTTAGCCTTGAGTTTAGGCCTTTCCTCCTTAATCCCAAGCATCTTCAAAATTAGCGGTCGGGCGAAAACTTCGAATCCGATCATGGCCGCAACGGGGTTGCCTGACAGAACTATAACTGGCTTATTGTTTACTATTGCAAGTGCTGTAGGCATGGCTGGCCGCATAGCAATTCCATGCGCAACAATTGCAGATTGCTCTATGTTTTGGATAGTCAATGGAACTAGATCAGATTTTCCGACACTTGTCCCTCCAGTCGTTATGATAACATCTGCCTTTTCAACTCCTTCCAGTATTCTTTCACGAATAGCAGGTTCGTTGTCGCCGACAATTCCTAAGTCTATTGGTTCTGCGCCCAGTTCGCGGCAAAGCCAAGAGATAACAAGCCTATTTGTTTCAATAATTTTGTTTTCTACTAGTTCATGCCCCAGCTCGGCTAGTTCGTCTCCAGTTGCGAGAACAGCCACTTTGGGCTTTCTGGTAACTTCAACTTTTTCTATCCCTAGCGCCGCGAGTAAACCTAAATGCTGGGGTCTAAGTCTAACTCCTGCTTTTATGGCTATTTCTCCAGCCTTGACGTCTTCCCCCTTCATGGAAACATTCTGCCACTTTGCAACAGCTCTTAAAACAGCAATTTCATTTTCACTCAGCTTTTTCGTGTGCTCAATCATTATCACGGCATTAGAACCTCTCGGTAGAGGATTTCCAGTCCATATTAGCTTTGCCTCGCCTTGCCTAACCTCTTTCCCTTCCGTTATTTTTAGGGTTTTAGGCTGAAAGGGTGACGCTTCAAATGTATCTTCGGCCCTAACAGCGTAACCATCAACAGCCGATCGATTAAACGGAGGCAAATCTTTACTTGCAATTATATCCTTTGCGGTTATTCTTCCATAAGCTTCTTGAACTGGAACAAGTTCGGATTCAAGTTTTCGCGGTTTCACTGCATCAAAGAATAGTTTTAAGGCTTTTTCTATCGGAGTTAGCTCCTTGAAGCCCCTAAGTCTAATCAATCATCGTGCACCTAAAAGAGCAACAACTTTAAGCTAGAAAAAAGTATCGGAGCTAGCGGAGAGACTTTCCAAGCTTTTCCATTTCTTCAATCAATATCTTTTTCATTTTAATTGAATCCACATCGAGTATTGGGCTTTCGCTTATTATAACTGGATTCAAGTCTAATTCGGCTATTAGTTTGGCTAATGGCCTAAAGTCGGGGCCATAGCTTGTTTCATCCATTACATGATGACATTTTTCTCCCTTATCAGTAAATTCAACCCTTGTAAAGTGGCAATGCAGGTTTTTGACGGTTTCGCTTCCAAGTCGCTTTTCGATTTCTTCCAAAACTTTTCTGTAGTCGTCTAATGTTTTGAATTTGCCCCTTTCCCTCGCATGTATATGAGCCCAATCTATCACTGGAACTGTCCGCTCGACTTGTTCGCATAGGGTTAAAATTTCATCTAGGCTTCCAAATTGAGAAAGCTTGCCCATGGTTTCCGGTCCAAGCTTAACATCCCTTATTCCTAGCTGCTCTATTATTTCAACAACCTCATTCATTGCCCTAATGCACGAGTCTAAGGCTTCTTTCGGCGATTTTTTTCCATAAAAGCCCGGATGGAAAACGACGAGATGAGCTTTCATCCAGTCCGCGGCCGTTAAGCATGCTACAAGCCTCTTCTTGCTCGCCTCAACTGTTTGCTCTTCCCCACAAAAATTAATAAAATAGGAACCGTGCATTGTAAGCCAAACATCATTTTTCCTTGCATTTTCGCCAAGCTTTTCAGCATCTTCCCGTTTCATCTGGGGCTTTGGCCCCCAGCGCACAGCTTGATACTCAAAAGCATCTAAATTCTCATTCCGCAAAAACTCTGGAACGTCAGTTAAGGGTCTTTTAAGCTCCTTAAAAGCCGGAGGAGTCCCTGCAGGCCCGAATCTTGGACGGTCAGCCATTTTATTCCCTCAATTAAATTTTAACGTCTTTTCTTACGTTTAATCTTTATTATTCGGGGTCTTGAAACGTATTTCCCATAGGCTAGTATGGCTAATGCAGGAATCCATGCCGCCAAGTTTTGGCATAATATATATTTGCTATTTGCATCTAGACTTGCCAGAGGCTTAACCAGAGCGCCGAGCCCGCTGAGAGAATGTTTGAATCCAGGCGCAGCAGATTTTAGGCCGTTATCAATTGATGATGCTATCCATCCGAGTGGAGATAGAGTTTTGCCTATTGAAGAAGCAAAGTTTCTTATGGCCGCTACAAAGCCTAAAAGGGAAGGGTTAGACTTAAACATTGAATATGTAAAATCGTAAAGCAAGTTCGGATACGTTATTAGATAAATGATTAAAGCTAGAGAAGCGAAAAAAACTATGATTGCGAATGCTCCCTTAAAGATGCTGCTTCTTGCAATTCTCTTTAACGGTTCAGGAATTTTTATTTTCGAAAGAAATTCATTTATTCTTCCTAATCTTCCAGTTTTACGTTTTTTTATCAATTTTTCCGGAATCCTTTCTCTTTTGCGATAAGACTGCAATTTTAAGGCTTCGTTTAGGTAAAACCAGCTTAAAGTTAGAACAATTATTACGATTAATGGAAGTATATGAAAAAGTGGACTCACTGAGATTATTCCAAGACTTATCGTTAGGCTGTCTGAAACCCCTAACAAAATTGAAAGATTAACTATCCCGAGTTCTACCAAAGCTATTAGCGTTAAGAATACTAATTTGTAGCCAAAACTTCTAAGTTTACTTTCTGAAACCAAATGTTTCACCAGTCTCTTTTGATAGTCACCTAACTTACTTTCACTTCCTCAAATAATAATTTTCGCTTACATTACACCATCAATAACCTGAAAAATGAAGGACGTCCATTTATTTTACATATAGATTCTGCATATTTATTTTTGAGTCTGAAAACCTTTATTTTTAAAAGCAATAGCTAAAAAGGGCTAGAATGGTGACGTCCATGGAAGTTTATCCTAAAAGGGCGTTTACTTTTGTAGAGTCAAAGCCAGGCGAGGACATTTATGAATTAAGAGTGACGTTAAAGGATGTCCCGGGAGCTCTTGCCAAAGCATCCAGCATAGTTGCGGAGGCTGGAATAAACATAAAAACAAGCATAGTCTTTTCTACCTTACCAGCAGAAGAAAGAGGATTTTGGACGGCATTCATAGACGTTTCAAAGTCTAAAATTCAAATTGACGAATTAACAAAAAGATTAAGTGAAGTTGACGTGGCACTTGACGTTGAAATCGTTAAGCCTAAACCAGCAGCATACGACATCATGCACTTTCCAGTACTGCACGGCGAAGAAAGAGCAGTCGTAATGCCAATTTCACTCTTAAGAAATCTTTTTGAGGAAGTAGAGAAAATTTTAACCCCTTCAGGATTTGCAGCCGTATTTTATAATGCAGGAAGAAGAAGCGGAGAAAACTTTGCCGAATATTACCGAGAGAAGTTTAATCCTAAAACAAAGGAAGAACTGGTGGAATTGCTGTTTTCGTGCGTTAAAGCGATTGGTTGGGGTCAAATTAAAACGTACTCTCTTGACTTGAAGAGGATATACGGAAAAATTAGGTCAGTTGATAATATTGAAGCCGCAACACGAAAGAATAGAGGAACCAAACCGATCTGCCACTGGACGAGGGGATTCCTGGCGGGATACCTATCAGCTGCAACCGGAAAGGACGTTGAAGTAAGAGAAGTCAAGTGTATGGGTAAGGGTGATGATTTTTGTGAATTTGAAATAGAGGAGAGATAACTATTGATGAAGGCGAGCGCTAAAAGGCTGTGTTTGACGAAGGGGAAATTCATGACCACATTTGGGGCATTTAACCATATTACAGTGAACAAGGGAAGGGCAGCCGGAGCAGGTGAAAACCCTGCCATAAGATATATCGAAGGTAAACCCGCATTTGGGGCAACGCAATATATGTTTTCCCTTCGAGCTCAATACTGGAATTCCCCCACTACATCACACAATATACCGATTAAAACTTTTCCTATTTACTCATTAAAAAGTAATTTAAGAATAAACGATGAAATATTGTTCCGCCAGATGTGGGAATGATGGCTAAAACTGAAAGCCTAACTAGGGCAGAACTGTATAAGCTGCATTCAACGCAGCTCCTATTAGGCAAATTCATAAGTGGAGAGATTAGTAGGCTTGACCCGGTTTATGACCCTAAATATGGCTATAGATATCCATTAGTTGAAGCCCTAGTTGACGGCCCGGAAGAAGCTGAAAGATTTTTGAATAAACTGTATGAAGCTGGAATTTTAGAGAGAAAACTATACGACAAGACAATTTACTGCCCATTTTGCGGTTCCGCAAATATTTCTACCCGTTATTGCTGTCCGTTTTGCGGATCATTCAACATAAAGAAAAGCTCACTAATTGAGCACGTTCAATGTGGATACATAGACGTAGAAGAGAGATTTCTTAATAAGAAAGGAAAATTGATCTGCCCGAAATGTGGAAAAACTCTTGAAAAGCTCGATGTAGACTACAGAAAGGCTGGAATGTGGTGTAAATGCAATGAGTGTGGAAAAAACTTCGATATTCCAGTTACAAGTCACTTCTGCAGGGACTGCAAGAAAACATTCAATTTTGAAAACGCCATATGCAAAGACGTCTACTCCTACACGTTAAGCGAAGCCGCAGCCAAAGAGGCAACATTAGGATGGATTATGGTTGCTCCAATAAGCGATTTCCTAAAGAAAGCCGGATTCGAGGTTGAAAGTCCAGCCTTTCTAAAAGGGAAATCTGGTGCAACCCACATGTTTGACATAGCAGCCCACAAGAAAGGCGTAGCACGCGAACTAATGGTTATGGACCTCGCAACCTCCGATGGAGAAGTTTCAGAACAGCCAGTAATCGCCATGTTCGCAAAGATATATGATGTTATGCCAGATAGGGCATGCCTAGTGGCTATTCCAAAGATAAGCGAGAACGGAAAGAAGATGGCTTCGCTTTATAAAATCGAAGTTATAGAAGCCGAAAATCCAAAAGAAGTAGTTAAGGCCTTAAAGAAAAAGTGTTTAGAAAAAAGTTATGAATAAACGGCAAAATTTCCTTTTTCAGTAATAACTTTTAGTATGTAGCTTCCTCTAGGTACGGGGATGTCTGTTCTGACATAGACGTCTGTTTCTCCAGAGTTTAAGAAGAAATCTGCGTCATAGTGCATGTGATGCGTTGAATTATTTATCCAAAGAGAAACTATATGCACAGTTGATGCGCCTTTATTGCTTAAGCAAATACAAATACCGTCAATCACAACTCTTACGGCAAGGAAATCCAAGTCTACTATTGTTTGAAGGCTATCTAGGGAGTTATCCCTCAATCTGATTCGTATACTTCCATTTTCAGAAATATACCTTAACGGATTTTCAGTAAGGCTCAAAATGTTACTGCGCCAATTGCCTGTAAAATTGAGGGTTTCTGCTTCTATAAAAGCAGTGTTCTCCCAATCATATACTTCTAGACTGCAATTTTCAGATGTGTCGCTTGCTCTAGCAGTTATGGAAATTTGGATTTCTT
>CAYOFB010000026.1:0-9331 GCA_964403145.1 uncultured Candidatus Bathyarchaeia archaeon | reverse complement strand
AAATACTCGTCACAACCGACAGATTTATAGTTAATCGATTTGAAATTTTGAAGGACAAAAGTTTCGACTTCATATTCGTTGATGATATAGACTCCTTTTTAAAATCTCCGAGAAATATAGACAAAATTCTCTCCATACTTGGATTTGATGACGAAATAGTCGCGTTGGCGTTTCAACTTCTAGATTTGAGGACAGAAGCCAACAGAATGGCAAGAATGGGAAAAGACGCGAAGGATATTTTGAGGAAAATAGAGAAAATAAGGAATGAAATAGAGTATTATAAGAGCAGAAATAAGGTAGGCTTGCTTGTCGTTTCAGGCGCCACGGTTAGAGCTAGAAGAACGAAGAGAATAAAGCTTTTCGAGGAGCTGCTTGGATTCCAAATAGGCTTTAAACCTGAATTCTTAAGGAACATAAAAGATTTTTATCTGAAAAAAGAAGCGGAGACAGAAAGACATGTTTTAGATCTAATTAAGAAGTTTGGTGGAGGCTGCCTCGTTTTCGTTCCTTCAGCCATAGGCAGAGAATACGCAGTTAAACTCAGCGATTTTCTCAATGAAAATGGGATACGCGCCTACGTTTATAGGAAAATGGACGAAAAAATCCTTGAGGACTTCCGCAACGGAAACTACGATGCCCTAGTTGGAGTAGCAAGCTTCAGAAGTCCACTGGCAAGAGGAATAGACATTCCTGAGAGAATTCGCTACGTAATCTTCGCGGGAGTTCCAAGAATGGAAATTCCGCTAAGCTGGGAAGAATATAATCCAACAAAAATTCTGACATTGCTAAAGAATATTAGAGAATTCCTTGAGCAGAAGCATCAGGATAAGGCAGGCGAAATCATCGCTAGACTTCGCAGGATTGTTCCGCTCAGCAAGGAAATTCAAGAAAAGATTAAAGAAGCAATCGAAAATGGAACCATGCTTGAAGGATTCGAGGAGTTTGCCAGAAAAATAGTTTTTGATGCAAGAAGTTTCCTAAAGGAAGTTATTACGCCTCAGATGATTCAAAGGATAATGGAAAGCCGCGAAATCTCCATAAAAAGGAAGGATGACACCTTCTACTTAATTGTTGCAGATCCAGTCGCCTATATTCAAGCCTCTGGAAGAGCCTCAAGAATGTTTGCAGGCGGCATAACCCGCGGTGCAAGCTTTCTCATAGTCGATGATGAAAAGGCTTTCTATTCTTTGCAGCAGAGGCTAAAATTTATGCTTGCAGATGTTTCATGGAGCAAATTCAAGCCAGAAACCGTCAAAAAGTGGTTTGAAAAAATAGACGAAGACAGAAAGATAATCCGCGAAATTAGAGAGGGAAAAGTAGTCAAAAGAATAAAGGATTATATTAAAACTGCCCTTCTCATTGTGGAGTCTCCCACAAAGGCGAGGACCATATCAAGATTCTTTGGAAGACCGTATAAGCGGAAAATTGGCGACTTAACGATATTTGAGGTTAGCATAGGAAAATATATTCTAAACATTGCGGCAAGCATGGGGCACATTTACGATTTAGTTATTACGGAAGGATTTCACGGCGTAAAAGTTGAAGATGGTAAGTTCACACCAATCTATGATTTTATAAAAAAATGTAAAAAATGCGGAGAGCAATTCACAGAATTTTCAGCGTGCCCAAAATGTAAGAGCACAGAGTTTTACTCGAAAGAGGAATTCATCAAAGCCTTAAGGATGCTTTCCCTAGAAGTAAACCACATTTTCATTGCCACAGACCCAGACACTGAAGGTGAGAAAATCGCCTACGACATTTACTGCTCACTTTACCCAGTAAACAATAAGATTGAAAGGCTAGAGTTTCACGAAATAACCAAGAAGGCATTTCTAAAAGCCATAAACAACAGACGAAAAATTGATTTCAAACTGGTTGAGGCCCAAATAGTCAGAAGAATAGAAGATAGATGGATAGGCTTTGAACTCAGCCAGAAACTTTGGCGTAGATTCCGCAACTATAGGCTTTCGGCTGGAAGGGTTCAAACGCCAGTTTTAGGCTGGATAATTGAAAGAGTAAATGAAGCTAGAAAGAAGAAGACAATTCTGTCAGCTAAACTTGCAAATGGCCTAAAAGTTTCAATCGAAAATCCAAACTTGCCATTCCCAGCCGAAGAACTTCAAAAACGACTCAAAGAATTGAAGGCTAAAATTGAAGGCTTAACAAGCGAAGAGAAAACCATTCATCCGCCGCCTCCCTACACAACCGACACACTACTACGAGACGCATCAGCCAAGCTCAACTTTTCAGCTTCAAAAACCATGATGCTTGCTCAAGACCTCTTTGAGATGGGACTCTGCACTTATCACAGAACAGACTCAACAACGGTCTCAACAGTCGGAGTAAGCCTTGCAAAAGACTACATTCAAGAAAAATATCCCACACTCTTTGTTCCACGAAGATACCCAAAAGAGGGCGCACATGAATGTATAAGGCCTACGCGGGCGCTGGATGCCGAACGCCTAAAAAACATGATTTCCCTAGGGCTGCTTAGATTTCCTAAGCGGCTTGCACGCGAACACTTTCAGCTTTACGATTTAATCTTTAAGCGTTTCATGGCAAGTCAAATGAGAGAGGTAAAAGTTCTTTATCAGAAATTTAATGTTTTGATTGATGGAAATCAAGTTTCAATTGAAAATCCAGTTAAAGTCGTCAGCGAAGGATTTAACAAGGTTTTGCCGGTTCGGCTTGAAAATCCAGTGGAAGAAGGAGAATATGCTATAGAATTTGCAAGGATACTGCGTTTGCCTGCTGCTAGGCTGTTTAGCCAAGGCGAAGTGATTGCTTTAATGAGGGAGAAAGCCATAGGAAGGCCAAGCACTTATGCGAAGATAATTTCAACGCTTCTTGAAAGGAAATATGTGATTGAACGAAAGAATAGGCTAATTAGTACGCGGCTCGGCTTTAAAGTTTACATGTATCTTCGCGAACGATTTGGAGATTATGTCTCAGAAGAAACAACACGTAGGTTGGAATCCCAAATGGACTCTGTGGAGCAAGGCAAGGCAGATTATCAGCAAATTTTAAACGAACTTTACCGAGAAATATTGGAAATTAAAGAAATTTAGGATTGGCTAAACAAGCTTCTTAGGCAACAGTTCTTCCAATTTTAACCTTTTTAGCTCTTCAATGAATTTTACAAGTTCTTTAACTACTGTTTCGAAAATTTTTCTGCCCTTTTCTGCGTTTGCAGTTGAGCTTTTCCCGAACACTCCAGACCTTGTATAATCGGCCGTGTCTAATGGTAGATTTAGGCCTTCAAATTGGGAAATTGGTTGGGTAGGCTGCTCATTAACTGCCTTTCCCATGTTAACCATATGTGGATGAAGGAACAGGTTAAGCGAAGTTTCCTCGGCTCCTGCATGTCCTCTCTCTTCTTTGCTAAATATTTCCGGTAGAAGCTTTCCCGCCAGTGGCCACCATTGAAAAACGACTACAAACATACTTTTCTTTTCTTTCAGTTCTCTTGCAACTTCTGTTAATGTTGCGGTGTTTCCACCGTGTCCATTAACAATTAATATTTTGTTTACGCCATAAGGCTTAAGCGACAAGCAGACATCCTTTACATAATCCCTTAAAACTTCTGGCTTAACGTAAATTGTGCCCCAGAAATGCCTATGATGCGAGCTGACGCCGAAGGGAATTACTGGGAGACATACAACCCCTGTTCTTTTGGCTACTTCTTCGGCAATGGCTTTTGCTATTAAATGATCTGTTCCCAATGGATTATGGGGGCCATGCTGTTCCGTAGAGCCCACTGGCAATATGGCTACATCATTTTCTGAAAAGTATTTTTTGGCTTCTGGCCAGCTCATCTCGTAAAGCAAAAACTTTTCCATATCCATCAACCCTTTTATGCTTAGTCTTTAATATTCAGCGCGAATTAAAGGTTAAGGGTGAAACCCATGCGAAGACTGTTTGGCACCAACGGTATTCGGGGAGTGGTTAACGAGACGCTTACTCCCCAATTTACGCTTAAAGTCGCTGAGGCGGTAGGGACATTTTTTGATGGAGGAGAAATTCTTTTAGGATATGATGGAAGAACAAGCAGTCCAGCATTGGCTTCCGCCGCTGCAAGCGGACTGGCCTCAACTGGCTGCACGGTCTATTTAGCGGGGATGGCTCCAACACCAACCATACAATATGCCGTGAAAAAACATGGATTCGACGGCGGCGTAATCATAACTGCCTCGCATAATCCGCCAGAATACAATGGAATAAAAGTTCTCGGAAATGACGGCGTAGAAATATCAAGAGAGCAGGAAATTGAAATTGAAGAAATATTTTTTGAGGAAAGACAAAAAAGAGTTGAATGGAATAGAATAGGAGAAATTAGAAAGCTGTCCGGCATTATAGAAGAGTATATTGAAGCTATCAAGATGCACGTAAACGTTGAAGAAATAAGAAAGAAACATTTTCGAGTTGTTGTTGATCCTGGAAATGGTGTTGGAAGTCTAGCCGCGCCACGGCTTCTAAGAGAGCTTGGATGCAAAGTTTTCACCATAAACGCCAATGTTGACGGAACATTTCCAAGCAGACCTTCAGAGCCCAAGCCAGAAAATCTCAGCGACCTTGCAGCAGTAGTGAAGGCTGTTAATGCCGATTTCGGAGTTGCATATGATGGAGACGCGGACAGAGCAATATTTGTCGATGAAAACGGGACAATTCACTGGGGAGACAAAACATTCGCCTTGATAGAAAAGGAATTTCTTAAACAAAACCCCGGAGAAGTTATTGTAACTCCAGTTAGCTCTTCAAGTCTGATAAAGGACATAGCTCAAGTTTATAATGGAAAAGTGGTCTGGACAAAGGTTGGAAGCGTCGACGTCTCTCATAAAATGAAGGAAATAAACGCAAAGCTTGGCGGAGAAGAAAACGGCGGAGTATTCTACGGGCCTCACCAACCAGTAAGAGATGGAGCCATGACAACCGCCCTAATCCTAGACATACTCGCAAAAACAGGCAGAAAACTTTCTGAACTGCTAAACGAACTGCCAACATATTTCATTGAGAAGGATAAGGTTGAATGCCCAGACAACTTGAAGGAAAAGGTCCTAAAAGTGCTCTACGAAGAATTAGAAAAGGAAAATCTTAAATTTGACACCATTGACGGCGCGAAAATATGGTTTGAAGACAGCTCAATTCTCGTCAGGCCAAGCGGAACAGAACCAATATTCCGACTCTACGCAGAAGCAAAAAATAGAGACAGAACATTAGAGCTTATAAGGAAATATAAAGAAAAACTTGGCAAAATAATTAGGAAGACGATTCAAGCTGGGAATTAGCATTGAAAAAGATAGGGGTTGCAGTTATAGGCGTAGGCTTCTGGGGTAGAAATCACGCAAGAGTCTATATGGAAATTCCAGAAGCAGAACTGATCGGCGTATGCGATATCAATTCTGAAAGGGCGAAGGAAACTGCTGAAAAATATGGCGTAGAGGCCTACACAGACAGCAGAAAACTTCTAAAAAGAGATGATGTAGATGCCGTAAGCATATGCACGTGGACAACAACCCACGCCAAAGAGACCATAAGAGCCCTAAAGGCCGGCAAGCACGTCCTTGTTGAGAAGCCAATCGCAAGCACGGTTAGAGAAGCCAAACGAATAGTTCAAATGGCCGAAAGAGAAGAGCTTATTCTAATGACGGGGTTCATAGAAAGATTTAATCCGGGAATTGAACGTGTCATAAAGACAATTAATGGAAGTTCTGTTGGAGAGATAGTGTCTGCAACCGCGAGAAGGGTTTCTCAATGGCCTGAAAGAATAGGTGATGTAGGAGTCGTGAAGGATTCGGCAATTCACGACATCGACATGATGCGATACATTTTCGGCGAAGACCCCAAGAACGTGTTTGCAAAAGCAGGAAAACTTAGGCATAAACGCTTCGAAGATTATGCCCAAATAATGCTAACCTTCAGTCATGGAAAAACAGCCTTTATAGAGGCGAATTGGCTTACACCCTACAGGGTTAGGAAATTAATTGTGACGGGAAGCAAAGGAATTGTAACCCTCGACTATTTGAGCCAAGAAATTGTTATAGAAACCGAAGAGAAGACATTTATTCCACGCTATAAGTGGGAGGAACCATTAAAACGTGAACTTGAACACTATGTTAAATGCGTCATTGAGAATAAACAGCCATTAGTATCTGGTCTGGACGGGCTGAAGGCTCTAATAATTTGCGAGGCTGCCTTAAAATCCGCGGCAAAGGAGAAATCGATAAACTTAGAGAAAAGTTTAGGGAATATTTAGCTAAGCGATAAGGTTAATTGAAGCTTTTACTATCATAATTTTTGCCGGATGACGAAAAGGCATTAGATTGAAAAGGTGAAATGTCAGAGTTACACCGACGGCTCCTTACTTTTCCTCCGCATACCATACTTCTCTCTAATTTTCGCATCGACTATTCTCGCTATTAGTGACCTAGAGACCAAAACGTACTTAACTCCTAAAAGCTCAGCTAGGTCGGCAGGCTTTTCATCTTGAGTCACCAAAATTAAATCATTTTTCTTGGCATATTCAACAACTTCTCTGTCCTTTGCTCCTTGCAGCCCAGCTTCTTGGACAGTAATCACTTTCCAGCCTAGAATTTCGAAAAACTCTTTGAGTCCGGCGAACATCTCATCGAGCAGAAGCCTCATGGACTTCACAACCGCTCATATAGCCTAACTTAATATCAATTTTTCTGATAATGGTTATGGAAAGCATTATTTCTTGCGGATTTAATGATTCTTGAGGGAAATGGTTAGAGGCGGCATATACTGGTGTCTAAACTGTAATTCGCCTTTGCTTGGTAGGGAATGTGAAAAGTGCGGAGAGAGAGGAGAATTTATACAGTTATCTAGAGCCGCTGATGCTAGACCCGCCTTTGAAAGTGATATCTCCCTTATTGAGGCCCTGCTTAGACGCGAGTATGGCAACAAAATTGTTTCAGCTTTGAATTTAAAAAATCAGTTGATTCTGCTAAATAGACTGCCATATTTAGATAAGGCATATGAAGTTATACTTGGCGGAAAAATTTTAGCTCATATCTTCTTCGATGTTTTCTATTTAAGCTGGAAAATTAAACCTTTAAGGGCTTTGCTTAAATTCATGGAACAAACCGCGACGAATTATCCGTATGTTGTTTTAAACAGGGAAAGGATTAAAAAGTATGAATCTCTGGATGAAAGCGACATTAAAAAATCAAATTTTGATGAAGAAACAGAATATTTTGGAATATACTCTAAAGATAACGAATTAATTGGACTGGGCCGAAAAGCTGATGGAAAAATTCTTGTTCTTAGAGTTTGGAAGAATGCAGAAAATTCTCTGGAATTAGTTTTTGAGAAAAAGTCTGATTGGAAAGCCGTTTTGAAGGCGAATAGATGGCAAATTGAAGTTTTAAAGTCGAGAGCATGTAAGTTTTTAAGCAAAACTGTAGAGAGATTCAGAAGGGAAGTTTTTGTTTCATATTCCGGTGGAAAGGATAGTTTAGTCTGTTTACTACTTTCGCTAAAGGCAGGAATTGATCCGAAAATGCTTTTTGTTGACACTTGTCTAGAAATGCCGGAGACAATTTGCAATGTAAATTGGATAGTTGAAAAGTTTGGGCTGGATTCTTATGTGGGTAGGGCTGAAATGGAGAAGTTTTGGCAAAAATTTTATGCCGTTGGGCCTCCGGCTAGGGACTTCAGATGGTGTAGTCGATTATGCAAGCTTGAACCTACCAATAAGGTTCTTTCGGAGCTAGGCGAAACATTATGTGTTGTTGGTCAGCGGCGTGCTGAGTCATTTAAAAGGGCCGCCTCGCCTGATGTATGGCTGAATCCATATGTTAAGAAAAGCATGAATGTAACTCCGATTTCTGGCTGGAAGGCCTTTCACGTATGGCTTTTCCTTATAAGCGAGAAGGCTGAAAAACTGGTTAATGAGCTCTACTTTAGGGGTTTCGACCGTGTCGGCTGCTATATGTGTCCTTCAGCCACGCTAGCTGATTTACGCAAGGTAAAAGAGTGGCATCCGAAACTTTGGGATGGCTGGGAGAAGGCACTAAAGGAATGGAGAGTAAAGAATTCTTTGGATGAAAATTGGCTTAAATATGCATTGTGGAGATGGAGAAAGAGAATTCCTAAAGCATTAAAAGCTTTCTTAGAAAAGCAGTTATAAAAGCTCTTTCTTTAACGTGTTTACTATTTTTTCAGCGGCTTTTCCATCGCCGAATGGCGAATTGTACGGTAGATTCTTGTCATTTTCTAAGGCCTCTTTCATGGCTGAAATTATGTTTTCCCTTCTTGTTCCAACAACATTTGCGAACCCAGCCTTTACTGCTTCCGGTCTTTCCGTTGATATTCTGGTAACTATTACTCGTTTACGGATTGGAGGGGCGGTTGCCTCTTCCTGTATTCCACCTGAATCGGTTACAATGAATCTGCAGTTTTTCATTAGCATTAAAAAGTCAAAGTAGCCCACTGGTGGAAGTAACTGGACATTTCTTGAATTTTTGAGTTTTCTCCATAGGTTATTTTGAATAAGCCTTTTCTTGGCTCTTGGATGAACTGGATAAACTATTGGAAGAGGAGCCTCTAAATAAGCTTCAACAAGATTTCTCAGAACTACAGGATTATCTACGTTTTCGGCTCTATGAGCGGTTGCTAAAATAAAGGAGTCGTAACGTATCTTATCCATTATTGTTGATTTTTCTTCTGCCAAGCTTAGATGCTGAAGAACAGCGTCTATCACCGTGTTTCCAGTTATGTAGATTTTGCCCCACACGTTTTCTGATTTAAGATTTTCAGATGCATTCTCGGTCGGTGCAAAAAGATAAGTTGACAGGTGGTCTACCAGTCGCCTGTTGTGTTCCTCGGGCATTCTTAAATCGAAACTTCTAAGTCCAGCTTCAACATGGCCGACTGGCACATTTTGCTTAATAGAGGCTATTGCAGAGGCCAAAACACTGTTTGTGTCTCCCTCTATTAGAACCATTTTGGGATTGTTCTTCCTTATGGTACGTTCTAGGAAACATATTATTCTTCCAGTTTGGATTCCGGGAAAGTAAACCTTGACTTTGTAGCTGAATTTTGGCGTGGGTAAGTTCAGTTCATGAATGAACTTTTCAGACATATAGTAGTCATAGTGTTGGCCGCAATGAACAAGCGTGAATGACAAGGCTCTTCTTTCTAAGGCTCTAATTATAGGAGCCATTTTTATGATTTCTGGGCGAGTGCCTACGATGACCATGAGCTCGCTCATTTTATGTCGAAGATTCTTCTAGAAGTATTTTATATTAAAGAATATTGCAAAATCAGAATAAGAATCTGAACAAAATTATGCTTTCATGAAGTTTTCCTT
>CAYOFB010000025.1:0-9649 GCA_964403145.1 uncultured Candidatus Bathyarchaeia archaeon | reverse complement strand
CCGTCATTTCGTCTTCCCAGCATTCTTCACAGAGGCCGTCAAACGCCTCATATTCTTCCCTGCTTATTTTCCGACCGCAAACTCTGCAGCGATATTCTTCTTTTCCATCCATATATATATTCCCAAGCTATTTGGTTTTACTTATTGTCATATTGTTTGTTAAGGCTAACTACAGATTCAAGATTCATAACCTCTACCTAATTCTCTGGCAATTTTCGAATTATTATGTTCATGTTTGGTGATGTTGAAGTTCAAATACTAGAAGCTTTCAGATTTTGAGTTTTTATGGTTATTTCAGACTTCCTTTCTAAAGTTTGGCGGTGTTAGCCATGGTTCGGCTTGTTCCTTGTATGTTTTTCTCCATCCTTCTTTTGATTTGCTTATGTATACTGCGTTGTGTTCGGGAAGTTTGTGGCCCATCCAGAACTCGACGTAAAGTGGGTCTACTTTGTGGTCGCGTAGTATAGTGTGGAAGGCGGCGCGGAGGCTGTGTGGTCTGCAGGGATTGATTCCTCGATAGAATCCGATAAATTGTTTGGCTGCCTTTGCAAATTGATTTTCTATGGCCCTAGCTGATATGGGGTAAAGTTGATCTAATGGTCTCAACCTTTTATGTCGCCTAGAGTTTATTTGGACCCCCCAACCATCTTCCTTATTTTTTTCTCTTTTTAGTCCTCAAAACCATAATTAAGACCACTTAAAAACCCTAATCCACCCAAAACCCCAGCCACCAGACCAGTTAATTATTTTTTACTAACCCACAAAGCAAAAATTTGCCCTAGTCCGCAACCTCTAGTGGATTTTGCTTGTTACGACTTACTGGCACCTTCTAATCGTAAAATTCAAATATAACTCACAATTTTTGTCAGACAAAAATGCGGCTTGAGGGACCCTCACTTTTAAGGCATAAGTTCGTTTTAAGATTGTTTTAAAATTTTAAATGCTCCCTCACAATACTAAAACTAGCTGAATGTTGTGGAAATCGGAATTTTTGTAAAGTTGCGGCGTAGAGGCTTTAGTGCGTTACAGATTTCGTATATCTTAGCCCTAAAAACTACATAGACTAATAAACATTAGTTATAAAGCTAAAAACGGAGTTGGGATTCATAAAACTTTTCATTTTGACCAAAATTCAGGAATAATTACACGATGCATAGCAGTGTTGAAAGAAGGTGAGGGCGTAAAATGAGGAGTAAAAGAGAAATAAGTAGTAGAAGAAGTAGGGAAATGAAAGAAATACACGATATGATGCATAGAATTTTGAAAATTTGTATGGAGCAAACACGTACGGAACAAGCATATTTGCTCCTTGAGATTAGTCATTTTATTTTTAAATCAGGAAGCATTAATATTTACGGCATTTTGGGACGGGGCAGAGTGCCTGATCTGCTAAAACTTTGGGAGCTCTCATCTACAGTTATTGAGAAAGGAACCAAGGTTATTTTGCCCGATGGAAATGAAGTTGTCTGGCCGCCAAAGGCGAGAAAAATAGATGAAATGAGAGAGAAAATACTGAACTGCAGGCATAAATGGGTCGCTATTCATCTTCCAAGAGTATGGAAGGAACTTGATATTCCTATAATAAGGCTTAAGTGTAGTAAATGCGGTTTCTGGCTGAAAAGTGTTTATGCCACCCCGCTAAACATTCTTAGATACGCCATCCGCCCCTTTGCCAAAAATCCCGAAAGCTTGCGTTTAGAAACAGCATATGAACTAAGTGAGATACTCAAAGAAGTAGACTTTAAACTTTACATTGAGAGATTAATAAGGAATGCGGATACCGGAGTAAAGAAGAAGGAGTATCAGAAGCTAATGGAGTATTATGAAAAGGCTTTATCTTTTCTATCCAAGCTAAATTTATCAGCAAAGTGTCCCGACTGACGTTTTTTGACGAATACTTTAAAATCTAATCTTTTTAAAGTCTTGTGCTTACTAATTATTGGAGAAAGTCTAGAAAAACGTTTTTGCGGCGTTGCTCCGCATCTTCCCGGGGGAAAACGGGAAAAATGGGGAAAAACTGTCGGTTTTGAAGTAGTGGATGGACTAGACTTTCTCCTCATTTTTTGGGAAAAATGGGGAAAAGGAGGTGGAAAAGCTGGTTTTGGTGAAATTAGAATATATAAGTTGTCAGCGATGCGGTACTCCGCTGGTTGCGATTTCGTGGGTTGTTGAGCAAGCGAAGAGGAATCTTGTGCAGACTGAGCTTGGAGTAAGTATTCATTACTTAGAGTGCGAAAATTGTGGTCAGAAGTGGGCGATTGTGGTTCTAAGTGACGCGGAAGCTTGGGGCTTTTTGCAAACTCCAGCTCAATTCGCTAAACCACTGTACGAAAGAGTACTTCAATTACGGAAAGCAAAAGTATCCGTTTTGCAGATAAGATCTATCCTATTTCACAAGTCTACATTTTACATCAGCTAAAAACCAAAGCTTCACTGAGACCCATAAAAGACTACCAACTAACATCCCCTTTTTAATAATTCACAAGATCCATAAAAAATCGCAATCAATCACAGAGGCTACACTGAACTAAAACTATAAAAAAGGAGAAAATCTTCTAAGAACGACTTAAACAGAGTTAAAGTTCACCTAAATTTTCATTTTCAACCAAATTTCAATGCTACTAAGCTCGTTTTAAACTCTTCTCCAAAATATTAAATGTAACGACCCCATTTAAGCAATAGTAGCCGCCAGGAGTGTGGTTGACACTATTTTTGAGATCTTTTCGAAGGATTTTTTCTGAAGTTCGGGGGAGACCCGGCGAAAAACCCCTGCAACAAAAACCAGCCGCCAACCCCAAAAACCACCTTTCATATACAAAGAAAAGGTTTTTTAGACTGTTTATTGACTCTTATTCCTTTATTTTATTCCTTATATTATCATATTATTGATAATTTTTGATCATCTTATTATTATTATCTTCGAGCGCCCGAACGTGATCTTGAATATGAAAATGACCCAAAAAGGGCTTTTATTCATATATGAGTAGGGGTTTTTCGGCAAAAAATAAGTAAAGGAGGAAGGACCGAGGCCCCCCCGAATTTTTCGAAGATTTTTCCCGCGTATGCTGGTTATTTGCCGTTAGGGCAACCTTCTGGATAATCGTTGAGACAACTGTTCATACCACTTGACGAGCTTCTCCCAGTTCTGCTGCAGTTCAGGCTGGAAAGCTGTGCTGTTTAGGTATTCCTTGAATTGGTCGGGGCTGGCGACGACGACGATTCCCCCGGGAAGCCGATTGATTATGAGTTCTTCCGCTTGCATCTTCAACACGTAGCGTTTCAGTGTGCCCGAGTGTGGGATTAGTCCCACACGGTCAAGCAACTGGAGAAGAACTTCCCGACGAAATCGGAGCAACGGGTTTCTGAGCACTTTTTCATATTGTTCTGTGATTGTAAGAAGTGCGGAGTGAAGGACAAGCGTAACAAATTCTTGGTAGCGGTTTCTTTGCGTTTTCATTGTCTTCTTTAGAAGTAAGTTGTTAAGTTTGCTTTGGTTATAGAGAAATTGAATTATCATGTTGCAAATAAGATCTTGCTTGGTCGTGAGATGCTCCTCGCAGAACTCGTCAAGCTCTCGTGCTATATGCTCATCAAGCAAAATGTGTATATGTCTGATGCAGTGATGCTTTCTCGGCCTTCCTCTTCTTCTTTTTTGAATTTTAATTTGCTGCATCATTTCTTCCCCAATATGATCAAGAAAATAAGGGTTTATAAAGTTCTGACGATTTTTTAAAGTCGTCTTAGAAAAAATAGGCTAATATCAAGCGTTTTCCTCATTAAAAACCCGCAGGTGCTGATATTTTTACATTCTTTATAAGTACTCATTTACATATATTTAATGGAGAGAAAGCACGTGCAGATTCTGAAGTGCGTGCAATGTCCCCAATGCGGGTCTGCTCATGTTTGGAAGGACGGTTTTCGTGTTTTAGCTGACGGTCGGCCTGTGCAGAGATTTTTGTGCCGCAACTGCGGGTTTAGATTTTCTTTTTCGCAAGGTAAAAATAAGGGGGTGAGATCTGATCGTCTTATGCTTAAACTGGAAAAAATACAGCGATTCGCGGGGATATCTCCGAAAATACGAGGAAAACTTATTGAATTCAGTTTTTGGCTAATGAAACAAGGATATGCGAAATCAACAATCGAGAGTCAAACTAAGCTTCTGAAAATTCTGGCAAGCCGTGGGGCTGACTTATTTGATCCGGAGTCAGTTAAAGAGGTCATTGCACAACAAGAGTGGAGCGAAGGGCGTAAAGAGAATGCTGTGGATGCATACACTAATTTTCTGAGGATGTGTGGTAGAAAATGGAATCCTCCGAGATATAAGAGAATACGGAAATTGCCGTTCATTCCAACAGAAAAGGAGCTGGATGACCTCATTGCGGGATGTGGCCCTAAAACTTCAACTTTCTTGCAGCTACTTAAAGAAACTGGGGTACGCGCTGGCGAAGCATGGCAACTTGAATGGACCGATATAGATTTCATAAACAAAACCATTAGAGTTAAAGCAGAGAAAAGAAGTGATCCACGGATATTTAGAGTTTCAGATAAGCTGCTTGCAATGCTTAGCCGCCTACCAAAAAACTCTAAGAGAGTTTTTGGAGATTATCCGCTTAGAGGGTTTGCCAGGGGCTTTCAAAGGCAGAGAAAAAGAATTGCTGAAAAACTTCAAAACCCAAGGCTTTTGCAGATATCATTCCACACTTTTCGGCATTGGAAAGCCACTACACTATATTACCAAACGAAGGATATCCTCTACGTTATGAAATTTCTTGGACATAGAAATATCAAGAATACTTTAGTTTATACGCAGTTAGCTAAGTTTTCGGAAAAAGATGAATTTGTCTGCAAAGTTGCCACTAATGCAAAAGAAGCTAAAAAACTGATTGAGTCCGGATTTCAGTATGTCTGTACAACCCCTGAAGGTTTGATGCTCTTTAGGAAAAGGAAGTAAAAGTCTGTGGGTGGATGCCGTGGAGCCGGGGGTGGGATTTGAACCCACGTCTGATGGACACCTTACGGTTTCCATTCCTTCCCTTTCAGAATTATGCTTATTCATGATTAGCTGCTCTCCTTTTCCTTTTTCATGGCTTCTAAGATTAGAACTTCTATGGCATGGCTTCGATTATGGAAGACTCTTTCCTTCACTTTTTTGTCAAGCCATTTTATGCATTCTTCCGGTAGGGTTATGCTTATTGGATGTCTTGCCATTTCTAACTCCTTTTCTATCATGTTTCATCACTCCTTTTGTAGTTTATCATAGAATATATGATAATAAATTATTTATATAGTTTGTCATATACCTAAATATTCCAAAAAGTTGAAAGGTGAAAGCGAATATGGAAGATAAATTGACTATTATTGATAAGGGTGAGAAGGGCTTTACTATCAGAATGCCTGCTGATTTGCCTGCGAGGGCTGAAAAGGCTAAAAAGTTAGCTGAGAAGCTTAGTAATCCACCGGTTGAAACTGTTGAGCTTGTCGAAGTCAAAATAATGCTTCCTAAGAATGTTCTTGAGTTCTTTGAGAACTTTCTGAGATTCTGTAAATATCAGGAGCCACTTGAAGAGTTCTTAGGCAAAGCCATAGTATGGATGCTTGACGCTGAAAGAAGAAGCGGATTTGAAAGCATCATGGATATAGAAAGCATAGTTAAAGCCTACAACTTGAACAAAGCATTCGAACACTTCATCCTATGAAAATTCAGCCCTTCAGCTTCCCTTCTTTTTCTCTTTATGTCGGAAAACGGACAGTAATGTCTCCCGGGAGACATTAGGGAAAGCGAAGAGTTATTTATTTACCACAGAACAACCACTCCATAAGGATTCATTAATTACAGTGAATAAGAGGAATGTTTGTTAGATAATAAAGCATGTATTATCTAATCGGTTTTATTTCCATGGAAATGTTAACTATTTTTGTTTAGGCGTATCCACTCTTTTGATTGGATAGGTATGTGTGTATTGTTCTGGCTGTTTCTGGCTGTTTCGCCTATCCTTAATGTTTATGTTTCGTACTTCAGCCAAAGTGCGAACTGCGTTCAAGATGGTTGGAGCCTATAATAATGGTTTGCTGGAATGTAAGGTTATTTCCGAAATGCTAAGCTATTATGTCATTTTTTATAATTTCATGTATAAAATGCAGATTGAAAGGTGTAGCCTTGAACTGAACTTTCCATTTTAGGCTTTAATTCCAGAATGAAGCCTGATTCAATTTGGAATTTCATGGTTAACTGTTAAACGCAAAATTATATATGGCGTTTGTGAAGGTTAATTATTGGAGCCGACGAGCATCATCACGATAAGCCATATTGTCGAGAAGATTATGGCTGTGGCAGCCTTCAAGGTTTAGCGTCAAAGCTAAATGGAGGTGAAAAGGGAAAGATGCGAGCGGTATCCGCGATAATATTCTCGACGATATGGCTAATCGTTATGATGATGGTTGGCATGCTCATTGTAACTAACTTGACTGCTCACGCTAATGACAGCGGACAGCTAACCGGTAATGCTGCTACGCATTGGAATACCTTCATAACGTTTGTGTGGATAGCGTTTTCAATCATGGCGTTTACTCCGCTGATTCTGGTGCTTGTGCTTTTCAGCGGACTGTTCAGCGGGTTAAGTGGACAGGGAGAATAGTTTAGGTCGTGGCTTGCCTGGCTGCTTCGACTCTTTGCCGTTTAGGTATTTCAAAGTAGCTTTCTTTGCCTTTGCTTACGTATCTTCCACCCAGCTTCTCTTTTACGTAGCCTAGTATCTCCTTGAATTTCTCCTTGCCAAGATAGCATTCCGGTATTAGCCATATGCTGCTTTCATGCTCCTTGATGGTTAGCAGCTTAACGTATTGGTCTGGCAATACTTCCTCTACGTCTTTGGCTGTTATGGTTACTGTTTCGGTTTGACTGTCTGTTTCATACAGCTTAACGTCTATCAGTATGCTTTTTCCGCAATATGGACATTTAAACGGTAAAACTTTAACTGTTTTCTCCATTCTTTTTTTCACCTCCTTTCAAGTTTTTAAGCTTGGATTTCTTCAACTGGATTAGGCGAGCCGTCTTTTCAACAAGCAGCTTTGCTAGAGCTTCACGGTAATCCACAATGTCGCTTACTGTAAGCAGTTCTTCAGGCTTGATTTCCGGCCTCACGCCTTTAGGCAAATAGTGCGGTTTTCTATCCCGTACTATTCCACCCTTAAGCTCTTGCAGATAAGCCTCCGCATAGCTTCCATGCTTCAGTATCAACCGTTGCAGCCTATGCACACGCTCCAGCTCCTCGCCTATTTCGGCAACTTCCAACTCAAGCCGGAACTCTTCCATCTCCAAGTAGCTAGGCAAACGCTCCAGAAACTCAACGACAAGCCTACGCAGCAAAGCCGAAACATTAGGAACACTACGCCTAAGCAACTCCCACAAAGGCAAAGGCAAACGAAAACCAACAAACCTACTGGGCGGCCTACCTCTTCCGCTACTGGAAACTGTTAAACGTTTAACACTTTTAGAAGTGGAAGGAGAAGGACGCTTCCGAGTTGACTTGTTGTTTGTCATAGCTGTTCAGAGTTTGTGTGAGTTGAGTTTTTCGGTGAGTCTGTTTTTCCATGCTGTTTCATGGGCTACTTTTGCGAGTATGCAGAGTAGGTGATGTTCAAAGTTTACTTTACAGAAGTCTCTGTCTGGACAGCTTTGGCAGTATAGTTGTCTGTATAGGTGTAGGGGAGATAAAGGTTTTAAATGAACATGTCTATTGCTATTTTGGGCTGTTTGGCTTGTCGGTTGAGGCCGAGCCATAGCTATGAAGCCTCCTCAACTTTCATTTCCATGAATCCCATTTTGCTGAGTTTTTCTCTGACGGCTTCCCTGATAAAGTCGCTTTTGCTTACGTGAGCGTTCTTTTCTATTGCTTTTTCAAGTATTTTGTCGAGCATTGGCGTTACGGGAACCTTCCAGAACTTTAATTTGCGTTTAGACATTTCTTGATTTCACCTCTATTTCCCAACAGTTGGGAAAACTTATATTCAACAACTAAGTGACATAACATCATGTCACCAAGTGACAAAACTTTACAAGCAATAAAAGAAATAAAGCAAATTTTAGAAAAACACGGAAAAAAGGGATGGTTGCCAGTAAAAGAAAGCGAAAAACTCTTTGTAAAGTTAAATCCACATGAAAAACCGGAAACAAGACATAGAAGGTTCTACCGTCTGATAAAGAAAATCAAAGAAGGAAAGATAAATGAACTGCAACATGTAGAAATAGGCAAAAAAGCATGGATAGGCCTCAAAGAAGCAGACCCTTCAACATTAAAACCTAAACCCTCATTAATCGACCAATACATGATAAGGAGATTGTGGGAAGAAGAGCGAGAAATAGAAAGGGAATGGCACAGCGGAGACCAATTCAAAGCCTACGATAAAGCTTTTGCATTAGGCCTGAAACTCCGGAAACCCTACAAAAAACAGTTCTTTGAAGCATTAAAAGCCGTGAATCAAGAACTGGAAAAGATAGCATTCATATACCGAGACTCTCAACTGGCATATCTCGATATACGAGCTAAACAGGCAAACTACCTAAAAAGAACTGGCAACCCAGCTCTAATAGAGAAAATCTGCAGCATACTCCATAAAATGGAGGAAGAATACAGCCCCGATTGAAGACCAGAGTTAATATTCTGTCAAATTTGACTCCCTCGCTAACCTACTGAATGTATAAATGTATAGGTAATAATGAAGCATACCCGTTAAATCTTTGAGCATATCAGATATGTAATGTTCAGAGTTAACGAAATAGGCATTCCGTAAAGCGTGTTTCAGATGGTCGCCTCTACTTATAAATGCATAGATAATAGTGAAGCATAATCATAGCTTCTCTAAGCTTTTCCCTCATGCAATGTTAGAATGTTTGGATTCGCTCATTTCCAAACATGGGTTTCGGATGGTTGGCTCTATCTATTAAATGCATAGATAAGATTAAGGCATAAACGTTAAATCTCTAAGCTTTTCCGACGTGCAATGTTGAAATGCTTAAGAATGCCTAAACTTAAACATGCGTTTCGGATAGCTGGCGCATAAATATGAAAGAGAAAAGAAAGAGGCTATTTTGGTTTTAAGCTATCGTTTTAGGCTTCCTTAGACAATAGCCCCACTCAGTTCTTGCAACAAGCTCGAAACCTTCACTTAGATATTTTGTGAGTTCCTCTTTTGACTCTGCATAGACCACATCATACTCATTCTCTTTAATCCATGACTTGACTATATGCACATATCTAAGCGTGTTCTGAATGTTGCAATGCCTTGCGAATCTCTGGGTTTCTACTATGTCTTTAGTCTTGAAGTATTTCCAGGAAATAGCAAAGTGTCTTAGGCTGTGAAAGTTCATTTTATGAAAGTCTTGGTTTCCAGTTTCCTTAGCCAGTTTCTTACGGTAGTTTCTTAGCCAGTCATTGATGGTTCTTGCATGTTTAACCTTGAATATTCTTTCATTCTCATTTCCTCTTGGAATCTGCATTAACAAGCCTAACAGTTCATTGCTTATTGGATATGTATAGGTTCTATGTCCCTTTACTCCAGTTATCGTGATAGTTCTGTTTTGAAAGTTTACATCTTTCCATGTTAATCTCCAGACCTCACTTAATGTGGCTCCAGTTTCCACAGCTATCAA
>CAYOFB010000024.1:0-9677 GCA_964403145.1 uncultured Candidatus Bathyarchaeia archaeon | reverse complement strand
AATGGAGGATTTCGGATAAATGTCAGAGAAAAAAGCTGAAATAGGCATTATAGGCGGTTCAGGCCTTTACGACCCATCCATGTTCGGCTCAATACAGGAAATCAGAATAAGCACTCCTTACGGAGCCCCCTCAGACTCAATATTCCTAGGAGAGTTCAAAGGGAAAAGCATAGCCTTCATTCCAAGACATGGTCGAGGACACAAGTTTCCACCTCATAAAGTAAACTACAGAGCTAACATATGGGCATTAAAAGAAATTGGCGTAGAAAGAATATTGGCTGTATCGGCAGTTGGCAGTTTAAGGGAAGACTATGCGCCGGGAGACATAGTTATCATCGACCAATTTATAGACTTCACGAAAAGGAGAGATTACACGTTTTATGATGGAGGAAGAGCATGTCATGTTTCGCTTGCGGATCCTTTCTGTCCGCAGCTTAGAGAAATCGCAATAAAAACTCTGAATGAAATAGGCGTAAAGTTTCATGATAAAGGCACTTACATATGCATTGAAGGCCCAAGATTTTCTACGAGAGCCGAGTCTAGACTTTTTAAGAGCTGGGGCGCAGACGTTATAGGTATGACTCTCGTGCCTGAAGTTAATCTTGCTAAAGAGGCTGAACTCTGCTATTTGTCAATATGCATGATTACAGATTACGACGTTTGGGCGCCGAAACATGTAACAGCCGAAGAAGTTGCGAAGGTTATGGCTGAAAACGTTAATAAGGCAAAGAATCTTCTAGCCGAACTCATACCAAAAATACCCAAAGAAAGAACTTGCAAATGCAGCGAGGCACTAAAAGAAGCACTAATATAATAAGCTCGTTAAAATTTTCAAGCTAGTTAAATATCTCATCTTCTAAATAACTTTGGGAGCTTAAATGGAAAACTTCAAGGTTAAAAACTTAAGTTTGGCGCCAAAAGGCGAACTACTAATCGAATGGGCATCCACACACATGCCAGTTTTAAACAAAATAAAAGAAAGATTTGAGAGAGAAAAACCTCTTTCTGGACTAACTATAGGCGCATGCCTACATGTAACAAAGGAAACAGCCGTCCTCATGGATACCCTCATGGCGGGAGGCGCAAAAATAGCCCTATGCGGCTCAAATCCACTATCAACCCAAGACGAAGTTGCAGCGGCTCTCGCAAAGAGAGGAGTCAACGTTTACGCATGGCGAGGAGAAACAACCGAAGAATACTATTGGTGCATAGAACAAGTTGCCGCCCATAAGCCGGATATAACCATGGATGATGGAGCAGACCTAGTAAGCACAATTCACGCGAAAAAACAGGAACTTTTACCAAAAATAAAGGGGGGAACCGAGGAAACAACAACCGGAGTTAATAGATTAAGGGCTATGGAACAGAAGAACGAACTGAAATATCCGATAATAGCCGTTAATGACGCCTACACCAAATTCCTATTTGACAACAGATATGGAACTGGACAAAGCACAATTGACGGAATCCTAAGAGCGACAAACATACTTTTAGCTGGAAAAACTTTTGTCGTATGCGGATACGGATGGTGCGGGCGAGGGCTAGCCCTAAGAGCAAGGGGAATGGGCGCAAACGTGATTGTTACAGAAGTTAATCCATTAAGAGCTCTAGAAGCAGTAATGGACGGCTTCAGAGTCATGCCCATCGAAAAAGCCGCAGAAATAGGCGACATATTCGTAACCACTACTGGAAACATAAATGTCATAAGAGGAGAACACATGCTAAAAATGAAGAACGGCGCCATACTGGCTAACAGCGGCCACTTTAACGTCGAAATAAACCTAAAAGACCTAGAAAAGATAAAGAAAGGAAAAAGAGCGGTAAGGCCAAACCTCGAAGAATATACGCTTCAAAACGAAAGGAAGATATACCTTTTAGCCGAGGGAAGACTTGTAAACTTGGCGGCGGCGGAAGGGCATCCTTCGGAGGTTATGGACATGTCCTTCTCGAATCAAGCGTTGTGCGTCGAGTATTTGGCAAAAAATGAGAGGCTGCCGCCCAAAGTCTATAGAGTTCCAAAAAAAATAGACGAAACCGTAGCCAAACTAAAGCTTGAAGCTATGGGTATACAAATAGACACGCTTACAGAAGAGCAGAAAAATTACCTGGAGTCTTGGGAGATAGGAACAATTTAGCATTTTCGCAGAAAAGCCGTGGAAATCCATAATAAAGTTTAAATTGTATTTCAGCTAAACAAGGCTACGATGTGGTGAGAAAATGGTTAGTAAAGATCAAGCAATCGGATGGATAATCCTCATAGTATGCGTAATCATAATAGTAGGCTACCCCACCGCACTCTACGTCTGGCCTGGCCTAGGAGATCTTGCATCAAATGCAGCTTTCCTCCTCGTAGCGATACCTGTAACTCTAGCGATAATTCTAGTATTTGCTATCGGTGCCTGGATAGGGTGGACTATGGCTACTACTCCACCGCCCAAGCCAATAGAAGAGATAGAAACTGAAATTGAAGCTGAAGAGGAGAAAAAGGAAGAAACAGCCGAGACAGCAAGTAAAACTGAATCCGAAGAGGAAGAAGAGAAAAAGGGCGGGAAAAAGAAGGAATAGATTTTCAGCTGAGGGCGAGGGATGACAAAGGCGAAAGCGCTGATTCTGTGCGGAGGACCAGGGAAAAGACTTAGACCTATCACTTACTATTTCCAAAAAACTATGATCCCTGTTGGATTAAGGCAGAGGCCATTACTGGAATATGTCATTAGACTGTTAAAATATTATGGAATAAAAGACATGATTCTGCTTGTCAATTACAAATATGAGCAAATACAAAACTACTTTGATGACGGCTCAAGGTTCAACGTGAAAATTTCCTATCTTCATGACGATCCTAAACTTAAGGGAACGGGCGGCTCAATTCTAAATGCCTTCTATAAAAAGGCAGTAAGTCCTAAAGACACTCTGCTCGTCTATTATGGAGACATCCTTACAAACCTAAATGTTCGGGAAATGCTGAACTATCATAAGAAAAGGAAGGCGTTGGCAACAGTAGCATTGGCCTCAGGCTTTTCAGTGAGAGTCGGCTTAGCCGAACTTGACGATGAGGGAAGAATGAAAGGTTTTGTTGAAAAGCCAGTTCTAGAGAAACCAGTTAGTATGGGAATACTTGCATTGAGCGGGAAGATTTACAATTATATGGAGGAGCTGGCGGAGAAAAAACGGGAAATCGACCTTATGGGAGACGTTATACCCTACTTAATCGGGAACAACGAGCCAGTTTATGGCTATTTATCAAAGGCATTCTGGTATGATGTTGGAAGCACAGAAGCCTATGAAAAGCTAAATCCAAAAATGGTAGAAGAATTAATGGCTTTCCTCTTCAAGTAATAAGCAGTGTCCAAATTGGATTATCACCAAAAAATTTTTCCATTCGCAGTTGAAGAACCCGAAGGAAAACAAGTTGAAAGAGACTTAGAATTAGCCATAACCATCTGTTTAACTGAAGAGAAGAGAAAGAAAAAAGCTGGAATTTTCGGAGGCGCGCCAGAAAAAGTAGTTTTTTTGTCAAAGCTCTATTATCCATTTTGGGCAGTTCCATGCGAAAATGTAAGTTTGATACTTGACGGTTTAGGACAGAAAATGTTCACAGTTGACTATATGGCAATTCCCGATGTAGATAGCTTCATCGACCAAATAAGAAGTTGCGAGGGAAACGTTGACTTTTACAGAGCTGTTTTAAAGGCTAACTTGAGCACATTTGAGGAATTCATGGCCGAAATGAAATTTTCTTTCGATGCTGTAATTGGCGAGAAAGAACTGCTCTCAGCCCTTTTAAGTTATATACGAGGAAAAGAGGAGGAAAGCAAGGCTAAAATTGCTTTATTGCCTCTAGTCATAAACGAGAAGAATGCCGTACAAATAGCGCAAGACTTTCTAGAACATGAAAAAATGACGGAAAAGGAACTTGAAAAACTTGAAATGGCAATTAAAAAACTGAAAGAAGAAACTGAGAGAATAGAACGGTCAATAAGCGAGAAGATAGCTCAACTACAAGGGTCATTTGAAAGGGAAATTTTCGAACTAAAACTAAAGGTAGACGAGGAAGAAAAGAGACTTCTAAGCGAAAAAGAGGACAAAAAAGCTAAGATCAAAAGTTTCACTCAGAAAGAAATTGAAATCCTACTAAATAAAAGCGAAAAGTTACAAAAGGAAATTCATAGGCTGGAAATGCAAAAGAAAGAATACGAACGGAGAAAGAAGAAAAGTCTAGAAGAGGGAAGAGTTGAACACTCGAAACGTTGGGACCTTTTAGCCTTGGAGGCAGAAAATAAAATTTCAGAGTATAAAGGCAAGATAAGGCTTTACGCACAAACCCGCGAAAAGTTATCGTCTGAAATGAAAGAAAGCACCGAAAAAATAGACAAGGAATATGAAGAAAAATTAAGTGAAAATAGGAAAAGAATCCCAAGCTTAGAAAATGCCTACAAATCCAAAATTGAGGCTGAAAGGAAAAAGCTTGAAGAACTACACACTCTCACCGAAAATATTCTAACCCAAATAGAATGGTTAATCGACCAGAAGAAAATGTATCTTTCTAAACTCAAGGAAGTTATGCTGCCGCTAAAGTTTAAATCTCCAACAATAACCTGTATACCCTTTTATTTAGTATGTTATGAAGCTGAAAATAAACTTAGATACCATGTGTTTCCGCCGATTGTAACGGCTCCCTACGCGGGGATGGTTAAGAAAATACAGACAAGCATTCTTAAGAGAGGTTTAGAATCCAGAATTGGTGCTATTTCAAAGGAGAGGTCTCCCGCGCTTACTGCACTCTTTAAATCAGTTGGTGAAAGGCTTAGAATCGATAAGAACTTTGAAATTCAAGTTGCCCAAAGAGCTGAAGAAGTGAGTTTGCTAAAAAGTAAGGAGTTCAGAAAACTATTGACGTCGGGGCTTGAAAAGCTTGAGAGTAAGGGAATAATTAAGCCGGAAGAGAAGAAGTCAATAACCGATTTTTATATCGGTCGTTAAGTTCTTAAAGCAACATTTGATACGTATTTTTTGGCTATTTCCATAAAATTATCCAGCTTCTCTCTTGAGAAAGGCTTGATGCTCTGGAATTTCGGGTTTATAGTGTTTTCTGCGGGTCTAAAGTTTTGTATCACATATTTTTGGCATCCCCTTATCGATTTGCAAATTTCTTCTATGTCCTGTTCAGTATGAATTGATGGAACAACTGTTGTTCTAAACTCGTATTCAATCGTTCCTTCTCTTAGGATTTTCATTGATTCTAAAACTTTTTCTAAAAATCTATCAGACTTGACGCCTATCGCCTTCGAATATTTTTCTTGATTCAGCGGAGCCTTTACATCCAATGCAACATAATCTATTAGTTTTTCATCCATTAATTCCTGTAGGAAAGTTGGATTTGTCCCGTTTGTATCAAGCTTAACTTTAAATCCTAAATTCTTCAGTTTCTCGCAGAGAAGCTTAAGTTCATTGTGTAAGGTTGGTTCTCCGCCAGTTATCACGGCGCCGTCTATCCAATTTTTCAGATGTTTCAGCTTGTTCTCTACTTCTTCGAAACTTATTGTTGGTATTTCATTTGGATTTAGAACAAGTTTGGCGTTTTGACAGAATGGGCATCGAAAATTGCAGTTCGGCAAAAAGATTACTGAAGATACCTTTCCATCCCAATCAACTAGGCTTATATCGACAAATCCTTTTATGTTAAACTCCATTGATGTCTCCGCATCTTCTATTAATTTCATAAACTTAAAACAGTTATCTAAAGGCATTCAGCTCTGGTCTTTAAAGCTTCCTTCAGCAGTTTGATGGCGCAGAATTCTGAGCACATTGAGCATGTTTCTGGCGACTTTAATTTCACGCGGCTCCTTATTTTCCTCGCCTTCTCTGGATCTATTGCATTCTCGAATTGAGCCTTCCAATCCAGTTTTGCTCTAGCCCTCGCCATTTCAAGATCCTTAGCGTAGGCTTTTTCTCCAAGCTTTACTATGTCCGCGGCGTGAGCCGCTATTCTGGTTGCTATTACTCCTTCTCTAACATCTTCTATTACAGGTAAGGCCAAATGCTCGGCTGGAGTTAGATAGCATAGAAAGTCTGCGCCGGCCATTCCGGCAATCGCTCCACCTATCGCCGAAACTATGTGGTCGTATCCTGGCGCGATTTCGGTTACTATTGGGCCTAGAACATAGAATGGGGCTCCTTTGCATATTGATTTTTCCAGTTGAACGTTTGCCTCAATATGGTTAAGTGGCAAGTGGCCGGGTCCTTCAACCATTGTCTGCACATTTTGCTCTCTTGCCCTTTCGACAAGTTCGCCTACGGTTAGCAACTCCTGTATTTGGGGCCAGTCTGTAGCATCAAATATGCAGCCAGGCCTCAAAGCGTCTCCTAGACTTAATACAACGTCATATTCGCCTGCTATCTCAAGTAAATAATCGTAGTTTGAATAGAGCGGGTTCTCCTTTTCGTTATATAGCATCCACACTGCCAGGAAGGTTCCGCCTCTACTTACAATTCCCATAAGACGCGGATGCTTCGCTATACGGTCAACTATACGTTTTGTTATTCCACAATGAACCGTCATGAAGTCTACACCGTCTTTGGCATGTTTCTCAATTGTCTTGAAAATGTCATCTTCTGTCATGTGGACTATTGAGCCCTTCTTTTTTGCCGCCTCGATTGCCGCTTGATAAATTGGGACGGTGCCTACTGGAACGTTTACTTCTTTTATGATTGCGCTTCTTATCTCGTCTAGGTCTCCGCCTGTGCTTAAATCCATTATTGTGTCTGTTCCATATTTCACTGCAACCTTAGCCTTTTCAAGCTCAAGCTTTAAATCGCAGAGATCCCGAGAAGTTCCAATGTTTGTATTAACCTTTGTCCTTAATCCTTCACCTATGCCTACTGGATGAACATTTTCTCTTCTAAGATTGCGCGTAATTATTACGGTTCCCTTCGCTACTCTTTTCATCAGTTTTTCTTCTGATATTTTCTCCTCTTTGGCTATGAGGCGCATTTCAGAAGTTAATTCTCCCAGCTTCGCGGCTTTCATCTGCGCAGTCATATTTTATCCGCCAACTGCATGAAAATCCATTCAAACTTTTAAAGGCTTCCCCTTAACTTTAGAGAAGACTTTAATTCAAATTTCGTTGTAATCATTATGAAAAAATGTAATTTATATCTGTTTTACTGAATAAAATTTAATTTTTTCACCAAAAAGAATAAATTTTTCTTCGAGATTTTCCAACAAAAACTGGAGCTGAACCATTATGAAAACATATTTAACTATTTGGTTCTACAGCGAAGGTGCAAGTCCGCTTGAAGTTGTTGAGAGGCTACGCTCCTTAGGTTTCAAGCCTTTGAAGGGATATCATGACCATGTTTATGAGTGGAACAGAGAAGTTGATCTCATAGACATTCTTGAATTAGCCAATAAGGTTCATGAAACTTTGAGAGGGTTAAAGGTTTTCTATAAGTTGGAAACAGAGTGAAAATTCAGAGATTAACAATGCACTAAAATGAACTAAAAGAGTTTAGTTTCATAAGTTTTATATGGATTAAAGTGTCTGAATACCCTAGATTAACGTTGATGGAGCTTTGAGTATGGAGCCCAGTAAGAAACCTCTAAATGTCCTCGTGAAACAGCTAAATTCCTATGTGGCTGTTGTCCTCAAAAATGGCGTTGAATATCGTGGAACAATGGTTCAATGCGACGGCCATATGAACCTTATATTGGATGGCGCAACTGAATATGTTAACGGAGAAATGGTAGCTAATTATGGCACTATACTGGTCCGGGGGAACAATATACTTTACATAATGATTGACATGCCTAAGCCTGAGTAATCCTCACTGAACTCCTACGGCCGACAACATAATCGAAGACTTCGCTGAAATTAGCGTTTAGTAGCCGTTTTTTACGGAAAAAGGTTAAGATGTTCCGTAGATCTCTACTCAGTAACTCATTAGCGTTTGGATGATTAATCTTAACATATTGCGGCCAATCAATGATTAGAACATGCATATCTGGCTGAAGAATAACATTGTATTCGCTTAGGTCAGCGTGGATTACCCCCGCCTCCAAGTATGCTTTTCTAACATTTTCTAATATCTCGATGAAAACCTGTTTTGGCTTCGGAATTTCCTTATATCGATACAGTTCGGCGCCTTTAATCATTCCCATAACTATTGCATGCCGATTATGTTTTATTGGTTCCGGAACGGCCACTTTAACTGGATAAAGAAGCTTTAGGGCTTGAAACTCCTTTGTTGCCGCCAGTCTAGACTGATAAAGCCAGCTTATATGGTATCTTTCAGCTACATAATCCCTCTTACGTCTAGTTTGACGGAAACTTATTCTTCCAAGTCTATGAAATTTGACGGCTACACGGCGGTTGTCGGGCGTTAACGCATCGTAAACGTCAGCCTCTTTGCCTATTCCCAGCGGCTTTCCAAACGCTTCAAGAACATTAGCCTTTACAAATGCATTAATTGCTAACACATCGTATCCGGCCATGTTTAGGACATAGCCGACATAGGGGCCTCTCCACTTTCTTATCAAACGATTCTTGCTTAAATGCTGTAGGCGATGCTGCGCTTCTTCAAGGCTGACTTTGGCCTTCTTCGCTATCAAAACTTCCGGAACATATTCATGCCTTGCCATCAGAAGTTCTATTGCCCTAAGTATGCTTATGTCTAATGGGTGCAACTTGCGATAAAGACTTACAGCTACGTCGGCGCTTGACATTCCGCGTAGTAATTGGCTTTTCTAATAAAAGAATGTTCTCTATTAACCATCAGAAGGACTAGAAAAGGGCTATTTCAAATTAAGAAAGGAAAGTTTAGGCTTCATCTATGAATCTCTGCGGCTTTGGTATTTCTTTGGGCAGTCCCTTTCTTTCCCTAATCTTCATTATAACTTCCATTGCAAGATTCTCTGGAACCTTTTCCCAGTGATCGAATGTGCATTGCCAGAAAGCGTGACCGGAAGTTGCAGAGCGCATTTCAGCTGAAAGCCCAAATGTTTCAGCAACCGGCAAGTAGCCGGTTATCATGGTTAAGGCTCCCTTGGCCTCTGAAGCCACTATTCTTCCACGTTTACGCGTAATTAGACTTGTCACGTTGCCTACCCATTGAGCCGGAACGGAAACTCCAATCTTGTAAACTGGCTCCAAAAGCACAGGCTTTGCCGTCAGGAAGGAACCTAAAATTGCTCTCCTTGTAGCAGGCATTATCTGGGCGGGGCCTCTGTGAACTGGGTCTTCATGAAGCTGCGCGTCGACAAGTTTGACTTTTACTCCTCTAATTGGCTCTTCGCATAGTGGCCCTGCCTCACATGCCCATCTGAAACCTGAAATTATCATGTCTCTCGCCTCGCGCAGGTACTGGATTCCCTTGGTTAGGTCTATCAGAATGTTCTTGTGTTCCTCTATTGCCCAAACATTTCTCGCCTCTTCGACTGGCCATCCACACTCTTTATACAGAATGTTTCCAATCTGCTTTCTCCCCATGTCTTCGGCTATTTCGCCCTTTTCAATCATTTCTATAACTTTCTCATCTAACGGTTCAACTTGAATCCAGAATCGATTATGCTTATTGGGGCTTTTAGCCATTGCAACAATTCCTTGCGTCTGAACACTTTCTCTGTAGACAACTATTGGCTGAGAAGTTATAATGTCGAGTCCCCCGCCATATTCCCG
>CAYOFB010000023.1:0-9854 GCA_964403145.1 uncultured Candidatus Bathyarchaeia archaeon | reverse complement strand
TAACGTGGGTTCCTCCACACGCCTCAACTTCCCAATCGCCAATCTTTACAACGCGTATTTCCTTGCCTGGCACGGCTCCGCCCTGATAAAGCCTAAATCCATAACGTTTTTCAGCCTCTGTCCGCGGCATCCACTCTATTTCAACCGAAATGTTTCGATAAACGGCTTGATTGGCCAATTCTTCAATTTTTCTTACTTCTTCGAATGTTAGCCGTCTATAATGGGAAATATTTAGCCTTGAAGCCTCGATTCCCTTTTGTGTGCCAGCCTGCCAAACATGTTCGCCTAAGACTCGGCGTGCGGCACCCATTATGATGTGGGTGGCTGTATGAGCCTTCATCAGGCTATAGCGCCGATCCCAATCGATTTCTCCTTCAACTAAGGAACCTTCAGCCGGCAACTTTTCGCCTTTTACCTCATGGATTATTACGTTCCCTATCTTCTGTACGTCTACAACTTCGCATTTTTCATCATCAAATTTTAAAAAGCCATTGTCTGCTGGTTGTCCGCCGCCTTCGGGGTAGAAGGCCGTCTGGTCTAGAACAATATATTTTTTGTCAATAACTTTGAGGACTTTCGCCCTAAACTTTCGCATATACTGGTCCTCATAGTATAGCCTCCGGGTTTCCGGCAACCCTTCAACTTTCGTTTCCATCTCCCTAGTGAACTCATCTTTAATTTCCATTGGCGCCTGAACGTGTCTTTCGGCAACCATATTATAGAAGTTGTCTGGAACCTCGGCCTTCAAAGACTCTTTTTCGGCTATTTCCTTGACTATTTCGGGTGGTAAGCCATGTGAGTCGTAAAGCTCGACTAAAGTTTCGGCTGGAATGCTGCTTTTTCCCTTGCTTTTCAGCTCCTTCACTATACGTTTTATGAGGTTTTCTCCCCTTTGAAGAGTCTGTCTATACTTTTCCCTTTCAACTTCTAGCATTTCCAAAATTTTGTCGCGCATCTCCTTTAGATGCGGAAAGTCAGGTGACCAATATTGTATTTGTAGATCAACAATTTCTGGAAGCCTCTCTTCAATTCCGAGAAGCCTAAGCAGACGATAGGTTCTTCTTATCATTAGTCTAGCCAGATAGCCCTCGCGAACATTTGATGGAACCACTCCCTCAGCAAGCATGAAAGCCAAAGCCTTAGTATGGTCAGCCACCGCAAAGACACTTTCAATCGGAAACAGTATTCTGTCAAGTTCTTCCACATCCATACCTACCTTCTCGGCTACAGCCTTTCTTGCATTTAGACGATTTGCAACTTTCTCCAAGCTAAGCATACCCGAATAGACTGATATTTCGCCGAGAAGTTTCTCATCTAGGTTCGTTATGCCAGCCATGCTGAAAATCTTGTCTAGGATTGGCCCGTAAATAGCGTGAAATCCGCTTATGGCTCCGCTGGAAAGCCAAGTATATCTTTCAATTCCATAACCAGTATCAACCGTACGTATTGGAAGCTTAACAAATTCGCCATTAGCAACCTTATAGTTCATAAAAACCAAGGTTGCAACTTCTAACCCATCAATAATTGTTTCAACGTCTGGCCCAGCGTTTCCGCCTCCAATCCATACGCCCTCCTTATAAATCACCTTTTCCGCCGGAACGCCTAGAACCTCTGTGACAAATTCGTGATGGTAGCGAACAGTCTGATCTTTCCAGTAAATTTCCTTATCTGGATAATTGAATGCGTGATGCCCGCCCATCTCAAAAATTGTCAAATGTCTTCCAAACGTTGGGCCTACATTGTCTACGTCAACAAAGCGTAGGCACGGCTGACAAATAACAAGGGGATTGGCCGGAGGAGGAATTATTCCTTCGGTAACGTAGGGCTGAAAGTCAATTATACTTGCATGGGTAAAGTATAGGTCGTCCCGCCAACGCGCAACAATTGGATAGGGCTTAATTCTTTCATGTCCATGCTTCTCGAAGAACGAGAGAAAGGCTTCACGCATCTCTCTTATGCTATATCTTCGGCGTGTAGGCGGATTTCCAATAAACGTGTAGGGGGAGCAGCCAGCGGTTGTTGATTCGCCGCATGTAGGCTGATCTGGATTAAGTGTCCAGAAGTATTCTCCGCATTTTGGACACTTCTTTCTAACGTAACCATACTCATCAAAGAATGGAAGTTGATATTCACTTTTCGGAAATTCTTTCAAGCCTTATCCTCCGGCCAATCTATCCTCAAAAATGGAATAGGGAGCATTTAACGATTTATGTTCTAGCCGACCTTAAATCCTAAGATTAAACCTGCAATGAAGCTTCCAGTCAGTGGCAGAGTTGAAATTATTAATATGAGCCAGCCAGAAATTTGCTGACCCAAATCGAATAAATTTTTAACAGCGTCAAAAAGTTTATCAAAATTTATCGTTATTATCCCTGAATAACCCAAATAGACTAGAATTGATAGGAATATGCCTGCAAGCAAGATTAGAAGTTTCAGCGCCTTTTTAATGGCAAATCCAATTATAAAGCCGCATATAGCTCCTACTCCAAGTTGGTAAAGCACCGGCGGGATAAGTTCGCTCATTTCCCTTCAAACATGCTATTGAACCTAACTGTTATAAGGCTTCTCCGCAACTAGCATGCTGGAGGTAAGCCCATGGACTTGCTCTTCATATACCTACTAAACCTCATATTAACAGTAGGCATGTTCATCGTCCTAATATTTCGAGCGTGGATAGAACTTAAAAACTACAAAATGATGTGGAAAGAACTGGAATGGAAAGAAACCTACAGGGTGGTCGGCAGGGTTCTGAAAGCTGAAAAAGACCTTTTCACAAAAGTTGAAGGCGGAGAAGAACTCTACAAGCTTCTATGCGAAATATTTAAGGTTCCAGAAGACTAAGCCTCGCCGAACCCAAACCATCCGTCGATAAGCCTCACTTTCGCATGCTTCTTCTCCATACCGTAACGCTGAAGAGGCTTCGTCAAATGCCTTTCAGAACGCGGGTCAGAAACGTAAATTCCCTCTCTTAAATCCCTCTCTTCCTCGACAGCAACTTTTTTCAGCTCCTTAGAGCGAAATCCGCATTTTTCACATCTAAAACCCTTACCAGCACCCATAGACTTCATTCTTTTTCCACATTTCGGACAAGGAGGGTTCATAAAGGAAATTTTCGGAGCCAGCCTCAAAATTTTCAGTTTTTCTAAATTAATTGTTAACGGATTCCTCTCGGAAGGGGGACGGACTCCACCGTAGGCTTCAACCAAATCGCCAACCATAAGTCTTCTAGCTATCTTCCTTAAGCTTCCAGTCGGCTCGTAAGCTGCACAATCAACTTCGCCAGTTTCATCCTTAATTGTAAAGATTACATGCCTACGAGGGATTATTCTCGGCGGTTTGCTAACCGTTCCCTTAACAATAACGGGATGATAGGGCCTAACCTCACTTATAGATTCAACCCTACGTAGATGAGCGTCAGTTCCATGATTAGTTCGGAAAATAACCCATCTTTCAATAGGTTCCAGTGCCCGAACCATTTCATGAGCCTTCTTAACGATTTCAGGAGTTTCTCCGCGTATTCCATAGAGGATGGGGTCTGGACCTCTAGGCGTTATCAAGATTCTGCCAGTTTCTGGGTCGACATTATTGAATGTGTATGGCCTAGTCTCTCTGTCCATTCTGCGAACCGACTCTTCGTCTAGTTGTCTAGGCTTTCCATAGTTTTCTGGAACTCTATAAGCAATGATTTCGTAGGTATAGTCATCCTCTAGGGTTTCGCCTATTGAAGCGAGAGCGCCAATTATTCCCCTACATTTCTTAAAGCCAAAAGCTTCTGCCCTAAACTTTTTAATCAGACTTATCGCATCTTCGAGCTTAACTAATCCCTGAATAGTGCTTTTGGCAAACATCCTAATTTCTTTCGGAATTCTTTCTCCTTGAAAAAACACTATTCCGGGATCTGTTCCTTCATATTCTAGGTCGGCATACTCCTCAACCGTGTCGATTGTAAATTCTTTTACTTCTTCCAGCAAGCCTTCTTCAAGCTGTATTCTGAGGCATAGGGCGCCGTTTCCCCTAGTTTTCCATGGAACATTGGGGTTAAGCCTAACAAGGTTTGGATAGTCAAGGAATTTTGCGTTTATTTTTGCTAGTTTCTCCACTAGAAGCGCGGCTATATAGGTTGTGCATCCCTTCCTCGGCGAGTCTGTGTCGTCTATGCCTATGTGTAAGCTAATCATCCATTTCACTTGAGTCTATGCAATTGTATCCTATAATTTATGCCTAGTTAATTAAATGATAAAAAATTGAGAAGGTTTATGATGACTCTTCAATAACAATCATTGTAAGCGTTGACCTTACCTTATCTAATCGTCTAATGTTCCAAGTAACTATTTCCTTCAATTTATCCATTGTTTCAGCCCTTACCTTTGCGATTATGTCATAGACTCCGTAAACTGCATAGGCTTCCTCAATTCCTTCAATGCCCTTTAGAGCCTTCAGAACCTCGTTTTCGGCGCCTATCTCCGTATTTATAAGTACGAAAGCAGATGGCATAGCTTTATTCCTCACTTAATGTCTAAAGGAGCATTAAATTAATAATATTTTCCAATCACCTAAAATAAGTGCAGCCTACATATTTATAGAAGGAAGAAAAATGGAAGCCATTACTAGCCAAGAAATGAAAGCTCTAGAGTTTAATTCAGAATATTTTGGAGTTTCAAGGCTTCAATTAATGGAAAACGCCGGAAAAAGCATAGCAGACGAAGTATCTTCAAGGTTTAGCCCCAAAGAAACAAAAGTGACAATTTTCTGCGGCCTAGGCGGAAACGGGGGAGACGGCTTCGTTGCCGCTCGTCACCTTCTAAATAGAGGATTCAAGGTAAAAGTTGTAATTGCTGGTAGACGCCGAGAAGTCAGAGACGAATGCGCCAGAAAAAATCTGGAAGCATTAGAAACGCTGGAAAAAATCAGAGATAATCTAGAAATTCTTGAAGTTTACGATTCATCTCTAGTTCCCGAAAGCTTAGAAGCAGAAGTTGTCATAGACGCCTTGCTCGGAATAGGATTAAAGGGAACGCCTAGACCGCCAATTCTCCAGCTTGTTAAGAGAATAAATGAATTTGATGCCTTCAAAATCGCCGTTGACGTGCCAACCGGGATAAATTCAGACACCGGCGAAGCTCTGGGAGAAGCTGTAAAGGCAAATTTAACAATAACCTTCTATAAAGCCAAACCTGGGCTCTTAAAAGCAAGCGACTACGTTGGCGAACTAGTTGTTAAGGACATAGGCCTGCCAAAACAGTTTGAGCATTTTGCTGGACCCGGAGACGTTAAGCGAGTTGTTAAAGAAAGGCCTCCTCACGCCCACAAAGGAGACTTCGGCCGATTACTAATAATTGGGGGAAGCGAAACCTATTCTGGCGCTCCAGCCCTAGTCGCATTAGCTGCGCTTAGAACTGGCGTAGACCTAACCTATGTCGCGGCGCCGGAAAAAACAGCCTACACTATCTCATCATACTCACCCAACTTAATTACAATAAAGCTTGAAGGGAACCATCTAAATCCAGGAAATATAGCAGCTTTAAAGAGGACTATGCATCGCTCGACGGCGCTGGCTGTTGGGCCGGGTCTCGGTTTACATGCAGAAACGGCTGAAGCCGTTAAAGAAATCATTAAAGTTTCTGAAGAATTGGGAAAACCTCTGCTTTTAGATGCCGACGGATTAAAAGCTTTTGCCGAAGAAAAGAGAAAATTAAGCGTCCCCTCCGTTTTGACCCCTCATGAAGGAGAATTCAGACTTCTATCCGGGAAGAAGCTTCCCCAAGATATGAAGGAAAGGGCCGAAGCTGTTAAAGAACTAGCCTCTCAACTGAATGCAACAATCCTGCTAAAAAGCCATATAGATATAATCTCAGATGGAAAAAGAATCAAGTATAATTTTACTGGTAATCCAGGAATGACTGTAGGTGGAACAGGCGACGTCCTGTCTGGAATTGTAGGCGGGCTTCTGGCTCAGGGAAATTCTCCGTTTGAGGCAGCCGTAGCTGGGGCGTTCGTAAATGGGGCTGCAGGCGATTTTGTCTTAAAAGAAAAGGGATATCATATGGTTTCTACAGATCTGCTCGACTGGATCCCCCGAATTTTTGACAATCCAATGTGCCATTTAGAAGCTAGAGGAAATAATTCTTGAGAATAACAGTCTATCATGCAGGGCAATGCGACCCAAAGAAATGCACAGCGTTAAAACTGAAGAGACACGGCCTAATAGAAATAGTAAAAAGAGTAAAGCTGATACCCAAGGGAGCAATAGTTCTTAATCCACTTGCAGAAAAAGCCTTCTCGCCAGCCGACAAATCGAGAATAGAAAAATACGGGTTGGCTGCTCTAGACTGCAGCTGGGAGAAAGCCCGAAAAATACTTGAATCAAGCCTTAAAATGAGAAAGTATTCAAGGTGCCTACCATACCTGGTTGCGGCGAATCCAGTAAATTATGGAGTACCAACTAAGCTGAGCACTGTCGAAGCGTTGGCTGCAGCCCTTTACATCGCTGACCTAGAGAAAAAAGCGGAAAGTTTACTTTCGATCTTTAAATGGGGGCCAACATTTCTCAATCTAAACAAGAAATTTCTAGATGCTTATGCTAAAGCAAAGAATAGCCAAGAAATTTTGTTACTTCAATCACAAATTTTAGCTAATTTAAGATAGAAGTTTTTTCCACAAGCTTCATATTTAATGCTTTCATAAATGATTAATGCCATTGAATCTGAGGAGAGAGAAATAAAATGTTGATGTTGTATAGAAAAATGAACTTACCGGCTACCGCCTTGCTTGCCATGCTGATTATATCTACCTTTGCCACAGCAATCCCATTAGCTATAAGTGGAAATTCAGCACAGACAAGTGTTACCACTGATGCACTAAGCAAACTTTCAAGTACAGCTAAAGAATTATTACATTCAAACCAAGAAAGTGTCAACGTCATAGTTGTAGCGACAGATTCAAAGGAAACAATAATTTCTGAAGTGAACGCGCTTGGAGGAGAAGTTACAAGAACATATGAGAGCATCGAGGCAATAGCCGCGTCCATTCCAGCAGATAACCTGCTAAATTTGGCTTCAAGTCCTCATGTCAAGAGAATTTTTGGCGATAACCTACGATATTTGGCTTCTGATACGCTTCCATTCGCCTACTCGCTGATCGGAGAAAGAGGAGATAAAGACGATCCCGGTCCATTGAGCCTCAAGTTGATGAAAGACGTATTAGATGTCACTTTATTGAGCGAAGAAGACATAAGGGATTATTTGCCGAAGGGATACGTGAATCCTGAGCTTACTCATGCAAGTGAAATATGGGATGAAACCGATGCAGGTTCTCAATCAATAGTCGCCATAATCGACAGCGGATGCTGGAGCGAACCCTATTTCGATCCTGAAACGAACAGAACTCTTATTCCATGGTATCTTGGAAACGTCATTGGCGGAATAGACCTAAGCTATGATGTTGGAACCCCATACGAAGGATACGGAAACCCAATGAACTTCTATCACGGAACTGCATGCGCAGATATGCTAGCGGCTCATGTAATCCTAACGTTCCCAACGGGACACCCATGGGCCGAGGCAATGTATTATTGGTATCCGGACTGCGTAATCTATCGAGATGAAAACATAACACAAATATTGGTGCTTGGAACAGCGCCAAACGCTTTAATTTACGCGATCAAAATCTTTGATCACACAGGCGCTGGAGTTCCAGCTTCCCTTGTGATGGCAGCCATTGATCATGCGATCCAACTTAAAGTAAGCGGAACACTCGACATAGACGTTATAAGCATGAGCCTCGGCGGAGGAGTCGGCGCGCCAGGAGAAGACCCAGAAGACCTCTTGGTTGACGCCGCCACTGAAGCAGGTATAACTGTAGTAGCAGCAGCTGGAAATGAAGGCCCAGCTCTTATGGAGGTTGGATCTCCAGGAACAGCCAAAACTGCCATAACTGTTGGTGGAGCGAGAGATCCCATCCACGAGAGGGTTTATGGCTCTATAGTTCTTAATGCATACTACGGTTTTCCGATTGAGTATGGTTACTATTGGTATCCGCATGATGAAAAAATGGTTGTCAACTGGGCAAGTAAAGGCCCCACAGCGGATGGCAGAATTAAGCCTGATGTAATAGCGACAGCTTCATGGCTATTCTTCCAGTTAACGCCTGCAGAATTGCCGTACACAATAGCGCTTGGAAGCGGAACTTCATTCTCAACTCCGCAAGTTTCAGGTATAGCAGCGCTTCTAAACTCCTACATTGAACTTAATGGATTGAATTATGGACCACATCACATTAAAGAAGCAATAATAGAAGGAGCAGAGCCGCTGGAAGGCTTCACAGTATACGAGCAAGGTGCAGGATACGTAAATGCTGCGAATGCCTTAGACATACTTGTAACTCTTCCAGAAGAACCACCTGAAGAAGATTATGGATTGCCACATCACATTAACGATATATGGTTCCCGCCGCTTGAATTGCTTGACCTAGAAAGAGGAACAGCAACAATAGAAAATGTTACTCTAGAACCCGGCCGCTTCGCCTACTTCGCATTTTGGGTAACCAGCGAGGTTGACTCAATCAAAATCTACGTGGAAAATGTCACATTCACCGACTTTAACCCATTATTCGGCGACTCTTACAATGTATACCTCAGCACAGCCGAAAGGGATGGAGCTGGCTCCTACTATATAGGCGAACCGGAATACTTTATGAGCGACAGCATATTACTAGTAACCCTCAATGCTCCATGTGAACCTGGAGTTGTAAGGCTAGCACTGGAAAACGACTTCTCAAGCTTCGGAGCAGTAACCCTAGGAAAAATCACCATAGAGGTAAGAATAGTTTCTGCAATATCAATAGGAAAGAGAATGTTCATATTTAGCTACGGCGCACCAATTGAACAAGCGATGGTTGAAGTCTACCCAGGAAAGATAAAGCATTACTGCGGCGCAGTGAAGGAAGGGGAAACGGACATCTATCACTTTACAATCCCAGATGAAACAGGCTATGCATACATATACCTATACTGGATTAGAAATTGGGCACTTTGGGCAACAAGCGACCTAGACCTCATAATATTCTGCCCAGACCAAACAATCAACATTGACGGAGCCACATTAGCCTCACCAGAAGTAGCCACAATTGCCGGACCAGGCGAATATGAAATATGGGTTAGTGGCTATCAAGTATACTTCAATAGGACAGAATACTACTACATGGAGATAATCTACTTCACAGGAGAGCCGCCGGTATGGTCCTCAAATCCGTTCCAAATCGATTTCTGTACAGTAATTAAATCTCCAAAAGCAGGCGTTGCAGTGGTGTGGTTATACGACGAAACCTTTGATGCATGGTATATCGGTGGCTTCGTTGAACTCAGAAAAATAAGATTCTTCAATACAGCGATGCCACGATAGCTTAACACTTAAACCATAACTTTCTCCTTTTTTCTAATCAATCTTCACATTTGTTCCATCATGCCCAAAAAACAGATTATTTCTTAAATTTTGAATGTAGTTGTGAAGATACATTAGTTTGATTGCTTTTTCGGTCATGTCTATGAAAAGAGTTGAGTTGTCTCCGCTGTCATTTATTGCCATGCATCCTTCGACTTTTGTATAGTAGGATTTGTCGATTTTTATTGCTGTTTTCTTTACATAGAAAAAGCATTCTTCTATATGTGTGGCCGTAGTCTGTGAAGTTTCGCCTCCAATTTTTATGTCTGTGTTTGGGTTGTTTTCGAAGTAGCATTCCCTTATGATAGTATGCTCTGCCTGTTCTATCCATATTCCAGCTCCTTGCTGTGAGGAGTCGCAGATGTTTACGGTTTCTATTATTACGTTTTGACAGTTTGCAGTTATGTGTATTCCAAT
>CAYOFB010000022.1:0-10148 GCA_964403145.1 uncultured Candidatus Bathyarchaeia archaeon | reverse complement strand
ATATTACGAAAAACGTCATATTCCAATATTCGAATTCCGAGGCAAAATTGATAATCATACTCAACAAAGAACATGCGAGAACATGACTCTACATATACTAATATCATCAGCAGCCTACCTTCTAACAGATCACCTCATATCAAGTGAGGGAACAACATGCCTGCAAATAATGAAAAACCTAACCAAGCGAGGCCTAAACTTCAGCGCAATAGGCGGCTATGTAAGCATAAAAAGGGCTCCAAAAAACATTAAAATATTCAATGCATGCTCAATTAAGGCTCTTCCCTACGACAATTTAATAAAGAAGTATTCTGCTCATCTCCAATTCATAACAAGAAGTTACCTAAAGGCTTCCAAAATACTGAAAACCCAAAAAATAGACATAGTTCATCACATGTTTCCCGCCGTTTACGGCCAAACCTTTAGCCTTCTAGCAATAAAAGAAAAATTTTCCCAGCCCTTCATATTTGGCCCAGCTTCAGCTCATTTTACAAGCAGACCCCCAGACGAAAAAATGCTAGGTAAGCTCACATCAATGTTACATCTCAAAACAATTTCAAAGTGCTCCCACCTAATAGCCATAACAGAGCAAGTTAAAAGACTATACTCCAAATTTTTCGATGAAAATAAAATATCAGTCATTCCGCTAGGAGTTGACACTGAACTCTTTCGGCCAGCAAATAAAAATAGAGCAAAAGAAGAATTCGAAATACTCTTTACTGGCAGTCTCTATCCCCTAAAAGGCGTTGAATACCTCATTAAAAGCATGAAATATTTAGTCAGCGAGGAAGAAAAGGTTAAGCTTAGAATAGTAGGAGAAGGTCCAGAAAAAGAAAGACTGAGGCTTCTCGCGGATAAATTGAGGCTTAAAAACAAAGTAATATTTGAGGGGTTCGTTCCACACAACAAAATTGTGAAATACTATCAAAACTGCGACGTATTCTGTTTCTTAACTCTTGGAGAACCCTTCGGCATAGCCATTCTTGAAGCTATGGCCTGCCAAAAACCAGTGATAGCCTCAAATAAGGGTGGTCCAGCAGAAATCATCAAGGATGCTGAGACAGGCTTTCTGGTTAACCCAAAAGATGTTAGGTTAGTTGCTGAAAGAATCATTCAGCTTATTAAGGATGAAAAATTGAGGAAGAAAATGGGCGAAAAAGCAAGAAGAACTGTTTTAGAAAAATATTCTTTGGAAAAAATATCTGAAAAATATTATAGGCTTTACTGCAGCCTAATTTAGACTTTAAATATTAACTCCATGTCAGATTCAGATTTAGAATCATTCTTAAAGCCTATTTTACGCCACAAAACACTTTCCAACGTTATTCCGCATAGGGAACTACATTGAAATGCTACATAGTACTTCCATGCTATAACGAAGCCAGAAACCTTGAAAGTCTAATAAAATCAATAGATGAATCCCTTGGCAAACAAATCCCCTACGAAATAGTCGCCGTAAACGATGGAAGCATAGACGATACAAGAGAAGTGCTAATGCGGCTTTCTTCAAAGTACTCCGTAAAAGTGGTTGATCACTCCCAAAATTTAGGATTAGCCGAGGCCCTAAAAACTGGATTCAAAGCAGTTATAGAAGAAATTGAAGATGACGATTATGTAGTTTTTATGGATTCCGACAACACTCATAATCCAAGATATATCCCGCTAATGATAAATGCAGCGAAAAAATTCGATTTAGTAATTGGGTCACGCTACGTCAAAAATGGAAAGCAAATCAACGTCCCTCATATACGCATTTTTATGAGCAAAGCCATCAATTACTTGATAAAACTTCTATTAAAAGCTGAAGTTAAAGATTTCACAAGTGGTTATCGATGTTTTAGAGCCTCAACAATTAAAACCCTATATGAAACTTTTGGCGACCATTTGATAGTGTCACAAGGCTTTGAAGCCTCTTTTGAAGTTCTACTTAAAGCGTTAATTTGCAACTTTAAAGTTGGCGAAATTCCAATAGTTTTAGATTACGGCTTAAAAAACGGAAAAAGCAAGATGCGTCTTATACCTACAATTTTGAATTACATGCGATTTCTGCTTAGTTTAAAGAGTAAACTGAAAATATCCATATGAGCAAGGTAATTTGTATCAAAGATTTGGCCTTATCTCGATTTTAGAGGAGGTTTGGCTAATTCTAATTCTGATTCTGAACCTCTAAAAAATTTTTAATAAATGTTAAAATGCTCTGATAAGTGAACCGAAAGAGGAATAAAAATGAAAAACCGTAAAAAAGTAGTTTCAATAATAAGCATCGCAATAATTCTTTCCGCTTTCATGATAGCAATGCTTCCAAAGGGCTCAGCTACCGATCCTACACATTGGTACATGACAGTAAATGGAGTTCTTGACAGCGACTACTACGCATTATACCCATTCGAAAAAGATGACCACCTAACCATAGGATTCTCAAAATACGGAGAATTCATAGATCCAAACACCGGAACAGGCCTAAACTATTCCGGAAGAGACCCATTCGCCAACGAAGGCGTCAACATGCAATACTGGCTTAACGGATGGTTAATTGACGTTCGCTACGTGCACAGATCTTATGGAGCAAGACATCTTTGGGCCTTCGCTATGTTTGCTGACATGGTAAGTTACGGCGGAGAGTGGATAAATGGAGCTACAGATCCTTACGGCGCTCCACACGGTGGAAGAAAAACCAATGGAGCTGCAGAAACCGAGAATATAACTGTGCTATATAATGGTCCAAGACGTTTTGTTGCCATGGTCACCACTCATCTGAATGATACCGAAGCAGACGCCACATGGCCTGTGCTTGACATAACCTTCACGATAATATTCAACAAGGTCAAAAAACAAGTCATCGTTCTAAAGGATATTAAACTGACGATTGACTCAAAAATTCTAGAAGGCCCTGTAGACGTTCAATTTGGTGACAGAGGCGAATGGGACCTTGGACCTGCACCAGACTGGAAGAGCTACGCTCACTTCTGGCATCAAGGGCTTCCCACATGCTACGGTGCAGATTGGCATCTTTCAAAGAATATAACAAGAGAATTCTATTATCACAACGGCTCTTTCAGCGGAAAAACTCTACAGCTTCCAGATGGAGGCGCTGAACCCTATGGATTTCCAGTGGTAGATCGCTCAGAATATGTTTTTGTAAATGATGTCTGGCAGAAAAGAGGAGAAGACTATACAATAGATTATGATACGGGAGTAATTACTTTCGCTCAGACACTCTCTTCTGATGATGTAAAAGTTTACTATAAACTCTATAAAATAGACAGAGAAACAAGAAAACCGATAGCTCTACCCCACTTATACGATCTAGCTCAGATAATTGCTTCAGATTTCGCTGTAGTCGGCTACGCAGCCTTCTGGCCAACCTTAAGCGACTATACAGTTTATGGATGGGACTATTCACTTGAACCTCTCTATAATGTCAGCCAGCCAGATGTACCTACCGGAGAGCCTGAAATACCCTTCATAATTGGCGAATGGGACTTCATGCTTGACTACGGAATTGACACCCCCTACTGGGACAAACAGTTCAGAGGAGTAACCGTCTACGGACTAGTCGACTATCATGATGCAAACGATGCCGACATTGCGCAAGGACACCTAAACAAGATAGACGCTGAAGTCGCCTACCAACTAGCTGAAATCTTCAATCCTTGGGACCTTTATAAGGCAGTTCATAAGAATACAAGGAGATGGGTACAATTCTACAATGTAACAGTAACTGACGAAAATAATGCTGCGCTTGGAATTCCATTAAATATAACCCTTGAGCATTCGCCTGTTCGTAAGGTTGCAATTTGGGAAAGTTACTGTCGATTCAGCGAAAGAGTTCTATGGAATGGAGAACTCAAGTATCCGCTAAGATCAGTCTACACAGACTACGACTACGAACTCTACGTTAACGCTACTACTGGAGTAGGCCACATATGGATACCAGCCAGCAAGGTTCCGTCGGCTGGAACAGTAATCAAAATACTCTACTCAACCGACACCTCCTATACAAACTACGGCAACATTTCCTTCACATACAGCGACTACAAAGCCTTTGCGGCTCCTGTAACATTTTCGTATTTTGATCCAACGTGGGGAGACAGTGTCTTTACAGACTATTTGGGAGTCACCTACCGATTTAATGTAGAATATTTCGAGTTTACAGTTTCCAACACCTCAGTCGTTCAAGGCGGAGCAAACTATAGTCTAACTGGAACCTCAGACTGGTGGGCTGAGGACATAAAGGTATTTAAGGAAAACCCGGCAGTTATCAAGGTCTACTGGCTGGGAACTAATAGGTGGATAGCCACAGGCAGCGGCAACAACATTAATATAACAATCACCCGTTTCGAATTGACACTAACGATAACTCCGCCGGAAAAGACTGATGTACACATAGACTGGATACACATAGATGCAGACTATAATGTAACCGCCCTGTATGACGCAACTCACGGATACTGGAATGTAACGATAGAACTTAATATAAATGGTCAAGGCCTCAGAGACGATCAACTCTACACAGAACACATTCCGGGACGCTACGAATGGACAATTGTTGGAAGAGACTCCCGAGCAGTCGACTCTGCTGGAGCAGCAATGGCGACGGCGGCCTTCAAGAATAAGCAGATCGAAATAGGACTAAGCGGACTTGATATGCAAGACACACTTTACGGCCCCTATATACCTTGGACAGCTCGCAACTTAACCGGAACCACCGACAATCGTGCCAACTACAATGATGCCCTAGGAAGAGAGACACTAAGAGATGACTGGTGTCACACTTGGCCTGTTTCCAGCTCGAATCTGATTGCAGTAGGCGGGCCGGCAGCCAACCTAATAACAGAATACTTCAATGAGTTCACAGAAGCCTTCATGATAAATCCAAGCCTTTCAGACTACTTCACCGTCTACGGAATACTACCATTAACCTGCTGGGATAAACTCGGCCACTTTATTGAAGGAAACACAATTAATGATCCGTATGGCTATGCGGTAATAACCACCTACAAGGATATCAACGGTACCGTAGGCTTCCTAATTTGGGGATGGACAGGCCAAGACACCTACTATGCATGCAAATTCTTCCACGAAGAAATAATCTACGAACTACAAGACTTTCCGTTGTGTGCAACCAGCATAATACTAGAAATAGACTATTCAGTTGATCCGAAGCATCCATCCTTCTCGGTAGTCGAGGTTCTAGGAACAATCAGTGAAACAACCGTGGAACTAGTAAAAGGCGGAATACATCCAGACCCATAACCCTTCATCCCCATTTTTTATTTACCCAATTTCTTTAAGCGATCGCTGAAGAAAATTTAGTTCTTTCAAAAAGATTTTTTCCCAATCAAACTTTCTAACAAACTTCCTAGAAGTTTCTCTAAATTTTTCAGCATCAAAACTTTCAAGAATCCGAAGAACTTTCTCGGCCAAAACTTTAGAGTCGAACTGAGAAATAAAGAACACGCTTTTACACTCCCCAAAAACTTCTTTTAGAGCCGGAATTTCGTAGCAGACTATGGGCAATCCGCAAGCTAAAGCTTCGGCTACAGCCAAACCCCAGCCCTCGAAAAGGCTTGGGAAAATAAAGATTTTACTCCTAGAGAGAACTTTGTACATTTTTTCATCTGGAAGCCCGCCGAAAACCATAACATTTCTTTCAAGCTTTAAATCTTGAATTTTCTTCTTCAACGTTTCGAGTTCCGGGCCCTCACCGACAATCGCTAAATGAGCCCCTTGCCATCTAGAGACAACTATTCTCCAAGCATCCACCAAGCTGTAAATCCCTTTTTCAGAAGAAATTCTCCCAACAAAAACTCCGTCAAAAACCTTACTATGCAAATTCTGGCAAAAACTGGAAATTTCCTCTAAATCAACTCCATTCCCACTCACTAAAATATCCCTTCTTTTAGCTCCAAGTTCTTGAAGCCATCTTGCAGTGAACTCTGAAACAGAAATAAATTTGTCGGCCTTTTTCAAAAGCGAAATAGCCAAAATAAAAGCTAAAGCCTTAAAGAAGGATGCAGAGAATGAATAGCCGATCTTTCTGTAGTTTTTGACGAATTTAGCTAATGAAAAATTTTCCTTCTCGTGTGAAGTAATATCAAAATGATGAACGACTATGTAGAGGGGTTTTCTGAACAAGAGTTTAATCAGAAAAGCTGGAAGAATATTTGGCAAAGTGTTGTTTGGAGACAGAATCAAGTCTGGTTTTTCCCTAACAAAAATTGGAATTGAAAACACTGCCGCCTTAAAACTCCAGAGAATCCAACTTAAATAATCCAGAAGTAAGCTTGAAGAGTCAACTTTAAACGGTTTACTAAGGGAAAAAACTCTAAAACTGTCTGATTCTCTGTTAAGTAGCCTAGGTTCGGGCTCCAAAACTAAAACTTTAACTTTGAATTCGCCATTACACAAAAATTTCAGAAACCTAAGAAAACGTTTTTCTGCACCACCCAAAAACGTTATTTTTCTGTCTGGATGGAAGAAAATGCTGAAAATACGCATTTTTATCCGGCTGCTACCTTCATAATCGTCTCTTCAAGCTTTTTCAAGTGTTTTTCTTTGGAAAATTTCATTTCTACATACTTTGGAAGGAAGTCTCTAGTTTTTTCTTTGTCAAAAGATGTTATTGCCTTCAAAGTTTTCTCAGCCAAATCCTCAATATTGTAAGGTTCAGCTTTAAATCCCGTTTTTCCATCTAAAACTGTTTCACATGGGCCTCCACCATCATTCCAAACAACAACCGGTGTTCCACAAGCCATAGCTTCAACCGGACATAAACCAAAATCCTCTTTGGGAACGGAGTAGACATAGACATCGGCGGCGCTGTAAAGCTCTATAAGCTCCCTTAACGATTTAAAACCGAAAAACTTCACGTTTTCCTCAACATTAAGTTTCTTAGCCTTCTTAATTAACCATCTAACATAGTTAAGGTTTCCCTTAGAAATTTCTCCGGTGATTGCGAGAACCGCCTCATGAAATTCCCTCTTAATATAATGCATCATTTCAATGAGCCATTCCCAACGCTTAACTGCAGCTATTCTTCCACCGGAAAGAATGAATGGCCCCCCAAAAAAATCATGAAAACAATCTTCTACACTCCTGTCTAGAGGCTTGAAAATTTCAGTATCAACCGGCGGATAACAAACCTCAGCGTCAATTCCATAGATGGATTTTATTCTCTTAGCTGTAAACTGACTATTAGCCAAAACAAAGTCCGAACACGAAACTCCCTTAAAATCAATAAATTTAAAAATGGGCTTTGTCAAATTGCTAAGAAAATAGATTATGTTTCGGGTTCCATCAAACCTCCAAAGCTTTCTCTCAGACTTAGGAAGATAGAGAAATCTTGGAGGCGAATGGATATAGCTTATGTACTTTATTTTTCTCAACTTCTTGAGTGTATAGCCAATCCAGGTTGAAGGGCCATAGCCGTGGCATATTAAAATGTCGGATTCGCCAAGAGACTTGATTGTGACGGGTGCAAGAGGAATTGATGCCAGAATTCTCACCGTTTGGTTTTCCGGAAGTTTATCAAAATAGCTGTCCACATATCGATGGGGATTAGTTTTTAATCCAAATTTTTCATCAACATAAGCAAAGAAGCATTTCGTCTGGTAGCCTCTCCAATTGAGCATTTCAGTCTGCTTTAAAATAACATTCTCCGCGCCGCCATGTTCCTTTAAATGGCTATATACGATAGCAATCCTCAACTGTATACTCTCCGAAAGCGTTAAGATGCCCTCTAGTCTTCAGCCTAGGGTTTTCTTCTACTTTTATTAAGAATTTTTTAATGGTTAGATTCCGAAGCTGAATTAAACATACCATAAACAAAATCTTCTAATACTCCAACATTGCATTTATAACGAGAACAAAATGAACGAATCAAAAGAACCTACGAGTTTCAGCCAACCAGAACCTACTCAACTGGAAGAATCTAAAATAAACGAAATCTACAGCTTGGTTTCATCAGAATTTCAAGTTCTAGACTACTATATGGAGCAGGGGACACTAACCTTCCATGTCCAGACAGACCAAAATTCAAAAAAGGCATTTCTAAAACTTTACAAAAGCCTTAAGCCGGCTGGGCTGCTTCCAGTTTTAAGAAGGGAAGGAGGAAAAGAAATTTTAAGGATTATAAAAAAGCCTCCGGTAAAAAAGAGTAATGTTACGATCAATCTGGTTCTTTTCTTGGCTACTCTAGTAACAACCTTCTTCACTGGCTACATGATTTCCGGAGGCCAGAGAGGGCTAGACCCAATTTTTGGAGGCTTAACCTTCATGATAACGATAATGGCCATTCTTGGAATACATGAGACTGGCCACAAGATAATGGCCAATAAACATGATATAGAGGCAACTCCGCCCTATTTTATTCCAAGTCCACCTCAACTTGGAATAGGAACTTTCGGAGCAGTAATTATGCAAAAGTCTCCACCGCCAAACTCGGATGCCCTCTTTGATGTAGGGGCCTCAGGGCCTATAGCAGGATTTATAGTAAGCTTATTAGCTACAATAATAGGACTACCATGGTCACAAATACATTTTTCAAAGGAACTTCTTCCAGGGCTTCCTCCTCCCATCCTCTTTGAAGTGATCATGCCCTACCTAGTGAACGTTCCTAATCCTCCCCCTGGCCATCATGTCTACATACTGCTTCATCCAGTTGCCTACGCTGGCTGGATAGGCATAGTAGTAACCATGCTGAATCTACTTCCAGTTGGAACCCTCGATGGAGGCCATATTATAGAAAGCATCTTCAAAGGGAAAGCAAGATCAATTTTTCTGATAATCTCAATTGTTATATTACTTTTCACGGATTTTTGGCTCATGATATTTTTAGTCTTAATTTTCGGCATGTATCGGCATCCAGGGCCTCTTGACAACGTTTCAAGTCTTTCAACTGGAAGGAAAATATTGGCGATTGGAGTATTACTGATATTTATCCTTTCATTGCCGCTTCCAGTCTTTCTCCACTAAACCTTAAATTATGGCTATCAGAATCTTTTGTCCATCCAATTCGTACTGATGCCACCTTAGCGCCTTAATCTCCGGCTTGCCTGGATGTAACTGGACTTTTCTCACCCTTACAAGTTCGGCCATTTCTTCCAGGAAAGGATTAAGCAGATCAACCTTATCTGAGTCGAGCATTGCCACATGAGCCTCACTTAAAATCTCTGTTGGAACAAACCCCAACTCTTTTCTTAAGGCCTGTATTCTTCTGGCCAAGTCGCGCATCAATCCCTCTCCAATTAGAGATTTATCCCTATAAGTGTCAAGTAAAACTTGTATTTCTTCTTCGGTTGCTGAAACCCATTGTCCGCTGGCTATTTCTTCTGGAACTTTCTCGACGAACTCTGCTTCCTTAACGTTTGCAAGTTCAAGGAAAAGTTCCTTAAATTTCTCTAGATTCTTCGCCTTTTGAGGAGCAACCACTATCGCCTTTCTGAGAGGCCACCTTCTCTTTAGCCTTCCAGACTGCCTAGCTGCGTAGGAAACTGAGACTGCCTTCATTAAAATTTCAAATTCCTCTTCAAGCTGAGGATTCTTTAATCTCTTTTCTGGAAGAGGCCATTTTTCAAAGTTGACTGACTCAGGAAGTGAATCGTCAAATACACGGAAGACTTTTTGATAGAGAAATTCTGCTATAAACGGCGTTGCAGGATTGAATAGGAGTAGGCTTGTCTTTAAGACATGCCAGAGTGTCGCGTAAATTGCTAATCTCCTATTCAGAGTTTCAGGGGCGTCCGTCCAGAGTTCACGTCTTATCATTGGCACATACTCTCGGCTTACATGATCTACAATGAACTTTTCAAGGGCTGAAACTGCAAAGTTAAATTCGCAAGTCTCCAAGCGTCTAGTTACTTCCTCAATTGTTCCTTGAAGCTTTGAAAGAAGCCATTTTTCGGGAGCTTTCAAAAGATTGTTCTGTTCAGCCCATTCTAAACTATGCTTCTTCGGGTCGAATCCGTCATATTCGGCGTTTTGATAGAAGAATCTGTGAAGATGATAGAGCGTACTCAAAACTTGATATGGCCTCCGCTTAGCCTCCTCAATGTCAAAATTCATGGAATCTATTGGAGAACACTTCCAAAGTATATAGAAGCGGCAAAGATCAGCAGAATTCTTCTCCAAAAGCGGATTAACCTCAA
>CAYOFB010000021.1:0-10317 GCA_964403145.1 uncultured Candidatus Bathyarchaeia archaeon | reverse complement strand
GGCCAATTTGGTCTAGAAATACGAAGGTTTTACTCGATTAGAATATAAGGGATCTGAAGGCGATCAATTTGGCAGATAAATGGATTGAGGTAAACATTCATCTCAATGATTATTCACGTACCAATGAAGCTCTCATCAAAAACCGTAAAAATAGTCCAAAACTTCAAGAAAGAAAACTGGACATCGTCTGCATAATAGTCGAAATGCCTACCTACGACGAAAAACCAAGAAAAACAAGATCTTAAATCAAAAAATGACACTTTTAAATCAAAAATTAAAGGAAACGAAAAATTTGGCTGACCAGTGCAAAATCTGCGAAAACTGCAAACTATCAACACTTAATCCACAAAGCTGGTATAGCCACATATTCTGCCCAAAATGCTACAGTAAAGCACTAAAAGAACCCGACAAATACAAACAAAAATATCCTCCAATAATTCAACCAAAAATAAACTCAAATAAAAGTTCAGTTAAACACCACTAAGCGCAAAACATTGATGCGTCGCCTTGAGCTTGTGTACATTTAAATTTTAATCTTTTGGTTTCCATGTATGTCTCTCTAACCCATACACAATTTCATTTATATTTTCTATGCTTCCCCAGAATCGATAAGCTTTGTATGTAAGGGTCTCTAATCTCCAAAAAATGTTGCTTTTCATCGTTGTTTTAGCAGTTTCCATTCTAAGTTCTCTCCCTAGAAGCTATTATGCAGTTATTGAGGGTGATAGATTTTCGGCGGGGGAAGAGAAGGTAATTAACAGTCTATACATCTGCACTAACGGTAAAGAATACTTTGTTCTGAATGGAATCAACGGTAGCCTTCTTTTCTCAAGCTTCAATTGCACCGAAGCCGTTAATAAGGCGTTATCTCTATGTGAAAATGGAGCGAGCATAACATTTAAAGCCGGAAGCTACCCGTGCAGCTTTAAAATCAGCAAGAAACTTTCCATTTCAGGTGAAGGAAAATCATCCACCGTTATTTACGGAACAATAATTTTTGAGTCGAAACTTGTTAATGAAACTCCATGCTCCCATCACAGCGTACTGAAGGATTTGAGACTTGACGGCCAAAACAAGTTTAGGGTAGGAATAAAGTACGAGTCGCCAATTCCAAGTGTACCCCTAATAACAATACGTGATGTTGATATAGAAAACTATCTTGAAAGAGGAATAAGCTTCATAAACGCCAGCGACTGCATTTTCGAAAATGTTGTGGTTGCCAACTGTCCAACAGCCATCTACTATACAACCAACCATAATTTTGGAAGGATAATAAACTGTGAACTGCTAAATTATAGGGTTCAAGGTCTTTATACCGATGCCCAAATCTATCTAAGCGGAACAGTCTTTAGCGCCATCAAAACTCCACCGATAATCGCCGATTTAGTTTTAGACAATGCATTTGGAACAATAATAGGATGCTGGTTCGAGAATGCAGCGGAAAACCCTCCCGCGCCATGTATAGATATGCCTAATACATGTTATCGTCCGCTTGTAATTACGGGATGCTTCTTTGCAAACAAAGGAGGCCCAATAATAATCGTTCGCAACAAATTTGGAGTTTCAATTATCGGAAGTTTCTTCACCCAACAAGATAATCCAGGAAGGGGATGCTGCCTACAATTACTCGAAGGAACAGTTTACTGGAAGGGAAACAAATTAGATCCTGCTTTTCAAGATACGCTTGAATTATTCGAAATTATCGGAGGAACAATAATCTCGTAACAACAATTACTCATTAGAATTTTCTGGAATGGCACTATTATCGTATGGTATAACCGCCTTATTGAAGCACTCCTCATAAATACCATGAACATACCTTCTAAAGTCGATTAGCTTGCCGTTCATGTAGCCAATCCTCGAATCTGGTGTGAAGTACCATTCAAACTTTATATTTTCGTCTGCGGGGCTTCTGTATCTCCATTCATAACTTGGAGTTTCATCAAATCTAGATCTGAACCATTTCAGAAAATCCTTATCTAGAACATTTTCGCATTTTTGCAGTTCCACTTGATGTTTAATGTATGCTAAATCCTCTTTAATTTCAGAAAATGGGACGTAATTGTAGGTTAGGTCGATAGCATAAATTGCGAGGCCGAATTTGTCCCATCCGTTGATAAAAGCGTTAAATAATCCTTGGAAGTACTTTCTCCAGTTCTTTACAACCTTTGTTCCGTCTTGAGGATCGAGGTTGTAGAGGGCACTATGCTTCAAAATAGAATTTCCAACATCCCTATGGAAATAAGGCATCACTACAATATCGATTTTCTCCTCCTCATTTTCCGCTGGGCAAAGGGTATTGAATCTGCTTGGGTAATAGGGCATGTAGTATGCCCCAGCTGATTTAAAATCGTCTAGAAAAACTTCGTGGTTACAGTAGGCAATTGCTCCCTTCACGTTTGGATATCTCTTTGAAACATAGGTTAGAGTGTAGGCATCTATATAGTAGGCTTGTATAATTGAAGGGAAATAGCCAAATTCACGTTTAAATGTTCCCATACAGTAGTCGATATAGTTTAGCCTCCTTTCGGGAGACATCTTATTGAAAAAAGCGTTAGTGTCCCCGGCGCCATATCCAAGTGATAGTTCAACGTCATCTCCCATTTCTTTGTAGAGTTTAAGAAGGGAGTTTACCTCCTCCATACTGTAGATGCTGACATACCATGTTACCTTTAGGTTCATAGAATGACATGTTTCAGCGAACCACTCTAGAACGGTTAAGTTTACTCTTGACTGAAGCATGGCTTGGACAACAACGAAGCTTTTGGGATCTTCAAACACCTCGTTTATGTCTGGGAAGCTGTCTTCGTTTAAATCGATCCATTCGAAAATATAGAAAGAACTTGTATAGTCTTCTATATTTGGGTAAATTACTCTACTGAAGTATTCAATTGCTATCCATGTTCCACGCCAACCATATCCATAGCATATAAAGACTCCTCTTCCAGCCTCATCAATAAAGAACTCTATAATGAAAACGTCATGGTGCTCATCTATTTCAGAGAGAGCCGTTACCGACTTTTGAATTATGCTACCGTTCTGATCTTTCCACCATATATGAGTAGAGTTAGATTCAAGAGAGCATGGTGCTTGAAGAGTTCTTTCATAGTAATCTACACATGGATGTGAAATAGGGCCGCCGATAAAAACCATATAGCTACCTGGAGAAATGACGCTGAAACGTGGGCATCCATCACCATCTACATAGAAGTCATTAAGGCTGTAATAGCATTCCACTTGAGGTTTATTTCTGCACATGTTGAGGATTCTTTCATAGAGAATGTAATCGTTTGGGTTACTTTTTGAATACATGAGATACACCGCCCCCGCTGGAGCGTCAAAAAGACTTTTAACGTTCCTCAGAGAAACAGCTTCTATTCTGCTTTTCTTTGGCTTTGGAGTGAAAATAGAGCTTAGAATGAGTAATAATAGAATTGCTACGATACAAGCCGCAACGAAAACGCGTAAATTAATGTCTAATCTCAATTTTCTTTCTCTCCCTCAATTTTTTAATTAGTTTTTCGATTTTACGGTTAAAAATCAGAATTACGAGAAGGCCCACTATGGTAATTAATGACAGCGCATAGCCTAAATCTGTGTATTCCTGTCCGGTGAAATAGAGGGTGACACTGTATTCTCCTATTCTGTCGATAAAGAATCCGTTAACGCAATAGTCTGTAGGTGTGGATGAAATTTCTTTATTTTCAAGATAGACTTTCCAGAGCGGATGGTAGGAGTCAGAAAATATAAGGAAGAAATTATTATTCGTTTTTATATAAACTTCATACTTGCATGGATCAATTCTCCTAAATTTTATTATTGGTTGAAGAGGGCTTCCAGAAAAAATCTCTGCCAGAGAAATATTTTCATTCCCATTAACTGAGTATAAGCTTAGCTGATCTAGTTCAACTTCGCCATTAGTCTCCACTTTCAAGAGGTATTTTCCAGGTTGAAGAAAGATACGTCCTGTCTCGTACCACTTAAATATACCAACTCCATCAGATGGAGAAATTTGCCAACAAATATCTCCCAACAGAATGTTAAGCGGATTCTGATCGGACAGAAAAGACAGACGAAACGTCAGAGAATAGTAGCCGGCACGGGGCACGAATAGCTCTGTTGAAATTGTGCTTTTTCCACTGTATACTTGTATTTCCCATATGCTTACCATTCCATAATCTGGGGCAGACGTGATATAGATTCGCAGCTTCTCAGTCTCAAGTGGATGCGAAAAAACATGATAAACCGTTGTTTGATTATTTCCAGTAACGCTTATTCGATCAATCCATTGTGTACCATTCCAGCTCTGTATGATATAGTCTTGAGCCTTCGCATTTTCAAAGTATATTTGTAAACCAGCTATTTCCCGCTTAGATGACCAGCTGAGTTCTAGCCATTGAGGAATTCCATCGCTGGGTTCTGATGCCCATCTAGTGAGAAATGAACTGTCGACAGCGAAATGGGGATCAAATCTTTCAGTGTCGTTGTTAAATACTGATGATGCTGAAACATTGGCTGTTAAAGCAATATTTTCTCCCTTTCCATCGATATGGAGAGAATAGCCTTGATAAGGAATCTGTTTGTAAAGGCATGTCCCCATTTCAGGCTTAAAAGCTTCACTTACATCCGATAAGTAAATTATTCTTCCTTTGAATCCCTCTATGGCTTCAAAAATTTCTTTTTCACGTATTTTATAGTCTTTAGGTTTTATGAAGGCAAATGCATCCACTTCATTGAATCCGGTTCCATCATTAAACAGGGTTAGGAGATGCCTCCCTTTATCTAAAGTGAAATTTCCTAGAAATATCCATGAAAGTTTGGGGGCATAGTTGGTCTCTGGCTTCAAAGCAGCTACGTTTATTCCATCAAGCATAACTGTTAGGGTTCCTCTTGATGAAGCGACGCCGACTCTAAGCCAGAGACTATACAGTTCTGAACTGTCAACATGAAAGGGAACCTCTACGAGATTTCTCCCTGAAGTCTGAATGACATCTCCTCCAAAAACATATTTTCCTCTATGTCTCCATACTGGAGAACGGATCCAGTTACGGCTTGAATCTAGACTGTCGGCGCCATACTGTGCTAGCTTTATTAGAAAAGATTCATTTCTGAAAGTAAGCATTACGACATCAATCAGCTCCATATTATAAAACACTAGATATTGTGACTTGTTGAATAGGGGATCCGTATAGAATGGGTTATTCAGTTGATCTGCAAAGAAGAGAGCTATTCTACTTAAATTAAATGAATCTATTTTGTAGAGCGCTGGAAGAGCATCTAAGCCTCCAATTACTATGGCAGATTGGGTTACTCCAAATATACGTTGGTTACAGTTTTCATTCTCAAGGATTAATGATCCAGAATAATTGTAGACTACCTTAGCGGCGCTTTGTTTTACGAAAAATTCGCGTAGTTCGCTGTTTGCGTAGATGGGGATAACAACATACCTATAATTGAACGCCCCAAGTATGTCCATGAGATTTCTGGTCATTTTATTTGGAACTACTTGAAAACGTAGGAAGTCTACGAGAGAGTGGGAGAAATATTCCCAGCCTCCATTTTGAAGTACAGGTTTGTCATGGATAAATCCGCTTTCATATCCTATTTCATGGCCCCATCCTAGGTTGGTTGACATGGATCCGTCGGCAAAATCAGTGGGATGGTGTCCAACAGTTACTATGCGGTAATCTCCCTCTTGTTCGGCTAGCCAATAGTATGGATAAAGATAATTCTCGCTTGGAGTATAAACTTGGAGCCCTCGACCTATCAAGAAGTAGCCGTATAAAATTGGGCTTATCGCAAGTAATGCAAGAACAAAAATGCATAGATAATAGAGCGATTTGCATAATTTTTTATACATCCCATTAATTTTGTCAACTGAAACATAATAGATCTTAGATTTGGCAGAAAGGCTTTTCTTTGTTTCCATTTTAAAGAAAACTTTACTGGCTGGTTTTTTGGCGAATTTTTTAATGGCGTCAATGAGAGTTGCCGCGAATAAGGAGACAAAGAAAGTGTGCGAGAGAGCCGCTAAAACTATCCATCTGCTTACTGCCCTAAAAACTGCAAAGTGAGGAAGATTGTACCAGGCCCAAATGAATGATTCCTTAAATGCTGAGTTTGGCCCCATGGAAATAATGCTAGATATCAAGGTGCAAACAGCGAAAAAGACAGTATATCTATCCCTGCGAAAAAGGAGAACACTATAGGACAAAATAATAATAGCCGTCATAACCGTTATGGGAAAACCGGGAAAAGTGAGTCCAGAAGAGTAGTCTACACAATTGACGTATCCCCAGGCTTCGGTGGCCCTTAAAGTTAGGGCGTCAAAGAAATTTTTGTAACCAAAATATTCAGCTTCATCTAATAAGTATCTGTAGTTTGGCGAGAAATAATACGGCCGTACATTCATCAGAAATGGAATAAGCGAAAAACTTGAAAGAAGAAAAGCTATAGGGACTGCTAGAGCCAGAGTCTTTGCAAGCTTTTTAGTTCTGACAGCAAAGGAGTTTGATTTTTCGGGAAATATTAAGTAAAAAATTAGATACAACCCAAAGAGAAAACCGTATATGACTATGCATTCCGCGTGAAATGAAGTTAAGATTAAAGAGAATACTACTCCCAATATAAGGGCATTTTTTAACCTTGCCTTCTTCAATGCGTTATCTAGTATTATGAAAGCTATAGGCGCAAATGCGTAGCTAAAGAGTATCCCTATATGCGCCTCAAAAAGCTGAGATATCATCCAATGATTCATGGAATAAACCAGAGAGCCTACAAAAGCCGCTAAATGTCGCCGAGAGTAAATATAGGCAAATATGTAGGAAGAAAAGCACGAAAGAAGAAAGGAGAAAAACATAAAAGCTTTTACGGTTGCTTGTGGGCTGATGAAGATCAGATGAAATAGAAAAAGGAAGAAATCAAGGATATTAATTATCTCAACAAAGCCGAAGCTACATGGCCTCCACATATAGAGCCATCTTCCATCTATCCCATAAATGTAAGCCCTCGAAACCCATCCAAGAACATCACCGCCTCCAGGCCATTCGCTAGAAAAAATGAAATTTCTAAATACAATTATCGATAAAATGGAAAAAAATGTAAAGGCCACCATAAAATGGGCAATTTGCTTATTTTTCGCTGTAAAATAAAGTCTTAGTCGATTCCAAAGCCTGTCAAACTGCTTAATTATATTTTCCTTCAAGTTATCTTTCAATTCAAAACCTCACGATATACATCCAACGTCTTACGCGCCGTTTTTTCCCATCCAAAGTTTTTGGCAACATACCGCCTGTTCCTTTCACCTATTTTCCTAGCCATCCTTGGATTTTCAATGAAAAATTTCAACGCTGAGGCTAGTTCTACTGGATCTCCATCTACAAGCTTTCCGTTAATTCCATCTTTCACTATTTCCGGAATCCCGCCAACCTTTAACGCAACAATGGGTTTTCCAGCCGCCATAGCTTCCAACAAGGTTAATCCGAAACCCTCTAGGAGAGAGGGCATCACAAATACTTGAGGCAAACAATAAATTTTTCTTAAAGTGTCAAAGCTAACTTCATCAATTAAGGTTATTTTATTTTTTATCTTTAGTTTTTGAGCCATTCTCCATAAACAATTTTTGTTTCCCTTCCCAACCATGAACAATCTACACTTTCTTTTTGTCTTTCTGCTGAGAATTGAGAAAGCTTCGAGCAGTAGGTTAATTCCTTTTCTTGGCTCTATTCTTCCAATATACAGGATGACATGTTCATCTCTAAGGTTGTAGAGCTTTTTAAGGGTTGTAATGTCATTAGGGCGGGTTGCAAAGTCTCTCCAGTAGACTCCGTTGTATACTACACTTATTTTAGCTGAAGGTATGCTGTATGAGGAGATTAGAGATTTCTTGACGAAATCGCTTACCGCAATTATTCTATTCGCTCTTTCTATAACTATTTTGTCGAAATCTAGGGTCTTCTTTTCTATCCATGATATAATGCCTGTTTCTGTGTTAGGGTTAATGATGGATTGAGAAAGTGGCATTCTAACCTTTTCAAAGGTTGTTTTGGCAAGATGATGAACGGTTACCACTCTTGGAACTTTAACAGAATTTTTCGTTAGGCCCAGATCGCTTGTTACATTCGAGTGTAAAATGTCGGGCCGTATTTCCTCTTCAATTTTCTTATAAACTTTTTTTGCTCTTAGCCAAAACGACACTGTTCTCAAAAGGGGCTTATTTAGGACTTGAACCTTATGGACATGCACACCATCATCGGTTGATTGTCGGTTTGATGAGTTAAGGCAAGGAACTATGGCGTGAACTTCATGACCGAATCTTGCAAGTTCCTTACATAGGCAACTTGCATAAACTCCTGCCCCTCCTATAGTGTAGGGAGAATATTGTGATGATATAAAACATATTTTGAGTGAATCAGCGCACATATTTTCACCTAGCCTTCGTGGCGATCCATATTAGGAGTTCCTGCATGTCCGTCGGAATAAGCCTAGAAAAAAGTGTGAAAATTCGAAAAACCATTTTATTTTTGGTTATTTTAAATGGAGGTAAAGCTATGGACTTAATTTTTCGATTTATTTTAAATCCATAGCATTTTAGTAGGTTGCTAAGTTTTATAGGGTCATATACTTGGAAGTGCGACTTGACACAGCGCCAGTCATGAAAACGCTTGATGGGCAGTAATTTCTGTATTTTGGAGAATAAGCTTTCGCCATTTGGGGTTGATATGAGCAGTTTGGAGTTTACCTTTGAAATTCTTGCTATTTCGCTGATTAGTCTTTTTGGATTGTTAATGTGTTCGATAACTTCGGTGCATATTACTATGTCTGCTGTATTATCTTTGACTGGTAAATGGCATGCATCGCATAGAACTCTCTGCCTTTTTTTCCCTCTTTTTAGAGCTTTTTTACTTATGTCAAATCCGACATATCTGACATTTACATTTCCTAGGAAGTTGGTTACTGCACAGTCGTTGCATCCTATGTCTAGAAGAATGCATTCATTGCGCAATGTTATATTCTTCCCTACAACTTTAAGTCGATGAAGTCTCCATACATCTTCCATTCCTTCCGGAGGATAATTTAGATGAATTTCTCTATCTTTCATTTCAATCATTGAACGGTAATTTTGATGTAAATTAAAAATTGCTTTAAATTCCGATTCTGAATAAAAATACATTCATTTTGAGATTTTCAAGAAATTTCCGTGATTTGTCTCAAATAAATTGTATTCATTATGATTCTTTGTGAATTTTTAGGAGCCATTAGATAATTTTGGCTCCAGATGAATGGACAATATATTTAATGTTACTTATTCTAGTCATTCTTAGTTAGCAATTAATGGAAGAGCGGCCGTTTTGAAGATACTTGAGATGAACCTGGAAAAGGCATAGTTAAGCTGATTTCGGAAAGCATGGATGATCTTTGGCACCCATATAACATCATATATCCATATCCAAATGATGAAGTTTATATGCAGTCAACGAGGGAAATGAAGCAAACCAGAGGAATTCAAGCCAACAATGCCTAAACCACAAAAGAAGCCAAAACCTAACATTGTTGTTCGAATACTCAAAAAATTCGGTTGGATAGTTGAAGAAGAACCAGAGAAAGAGCTAGAAAACCCAGAAGAACCAGAGGAAGACTTAGATGAGCAAATGGAAGAAGATTTAGGCTTGCTAGGTGAGCCAGACATTGAGTGGTAAAAGTTTAACTAAAATGCAAAAAGTGCGAAAAAATCAGAGTAAATCTTGGTTAACCGAAAAATAATGTTGAAGTAGGTCGTCTGAGCATGAATTTCTCATACACAAAAGTGAAGGTATTAGCTGGGATGCCTAAAGATGTAGAAATTGAAGGAAACAAATATGTTTTCACATACAAGTATAGGGGCATCTTTTTCCCTGATTTATCCGAGTGTGAGAGTATGGTGAAAGAAAGGCTCTGTGTAACCATAGAAAAGGAACTCATAGAATGGATAGACAAGCAAGCAAACACCATACGATTCAGAAACAGAAGCCACGTAGTAGAATATGCAGTTGCAAAATTGAAAGAGGAAATGGAAGGTGAAAGCCCTTGACTCGAGTCAACTCGAGTAAGTTGCTACGCCTCAAAACAGTTGGTGTTACCCTCCCTACAGAACTTGTTTCTAAAGCGAGAAAATACGGCATTAACATCTCTCAAATTTGCAGAAAAGCCCTCCTTAAAGAAATTATGAAAATAGAAGCCAAGTTTGTAGGTGGGCTTCCGAAGGAAGCCAGCAACAGCCACGCTTGGTGCGGGGGGTGGGATTTGAACCCACGAACCCCTACGGGACAGCCGCCTCAG
>CAYOFB010000020.1:0-10529 GCA_964403145.1 uncultured Candidatus Bathyarchaeia archaeon | reverse complement strand
TCACTGTTAGAACATAGCCGTCGCCATCAAGCAAGTTATTGTCAAATGGATAAATACACTTATACTCCTCAATCAGCCTCTTCAGCTTATCCTTCCCAACAATGCACATCCGAAACCCTCAACTCATAGCATTTAGCGAGGCAGAATTATATAGTTTTTGACAAAGTCAATTACAATTAATTTCTAAACTGAGCTTCAATTAGAACTACTTTTTCAAATGGAACTTTAGTTTCAGCAATCACTTTAGCGTTTAAACCTAATTTGTTAAAAGCATCTAAGGACTCGCCCACGTTTGAAAGAGATGATTGGACAAGCATTATTCGGCCGTTACGTCTCAAAAAATTTGGAACATCAGAAATAAAGCGGTCTATGACTTTTCTTCCGGTTTTGCCTCCAGCCCAAGCCTTCCCAATCCAACTTTTCTCTTCGCCTATTTCTGACGGCAAGTAAGGGGCATTGAAAATTATTAAATCAAAAATTCCTTTAGGCTTGATTGGCTCGAAAAGATCGCCTAGAAGGAATTCTACTTTATCCTCTACCCTGTTTATTTCGGCATTTTTCTTGGCGCACCTAATGGCGTACGGATTTATATCTACCGCTAAAACCTCGTCAGCCTTTTCGGCGGCCAGCACAGCTAATATTCCGCATCCTGTTCCCATGTCAAGGACAAACTCGCCTTCATAAACTTGAAGGTTTTCTGCTAAGAGAAAGGTGTCTTCGGCTGGTGCGTAAACGTTTTCGTCTATCAGAAAGGTGTAGTCCTTAAAGAATATTTTTCTTACAGATTTCATTTGCAATTTCCCCGAAGTCTTCCGGCGCCAAATCTCTCACCTTTTTTTCGCTGAATGGGAGTTCAGCTGCAAGCTTTTGGGCTTCACGCTTGTTAAATCCATGCTCCTTAAAGTATAGGACGGCTGCATTTCTAACCTTCTTGTTCTTCTGAGTGAAAAGCGTTCTAACAACATTCTGGAATACTTCTTCATTTTCAATTTTGAATGGGGGATTTTCTCTAGGCTTGATTCTCACAATTACAGAGTCAACTTCGGGCGGTGGATAGAAGGCTTCTTTTGGAACTTCGTCTAGAAGTTCAATCCAAGCTTTATAATAAGTCATTACGGACAGTCTGCAATAGTCATCGCTTCCAATAGATGCGTTAAGTCTTGCAGCAAACTCTTTCTGGAAGGTTAGAACAGCCAAACTGAATGGTTTTTCAAGAATCCAGAAAAGAAGATGTGAAGAGATGGAGTATGGAGGTGTAGAAACAACTTTGTTGAATCCTTGAAGATTCGTTTTAAGTATGTCGCCTTGAACAATCTCTATGTTGTCTATTCCTCTGAACCTTTTGCGGAGAACCCTTACAAGGCGAGGGTCAATTTCTACGGCAATCACCTTTTCAGCTTTTTTAGCAAGTAGTTCTGTTAGAAATCCTAAACCAGCACCTATCTCCAAAACAACATCTTCCGGAGCCAACTCCGCATAATCAACAAGCAAGTTTAGATAGAACCTTTCAACCATAAAGTTTTGACCCAAACGTTTCCTTGGAAAAACCCTATAACGTCTCAGCAGATGCTTAGCCTGATATAGAAGATTCACCATTTCCTTCACGATGCACGCGTGAAAAGCCTATATTTGCTCTCTCCAGTTAGTTCTTCCAAAATTCTTTTCGCAAGAAGCTTGGCGGGATTAGGAATGTTCGCTCTTTTCTGTAGGTCATCAAAGCTTTCGAAGGGCTTTCTTTCCCTTTCATTTATTATCTGCCACATATACTTCTTTCCTATACCAGGAATAAGCTCTAAAGCATGCATCCGGGGTGTTATGGCTTGGGCTGAATTAAAAAAGCTAACAAAATCCTTCTCCCTAGCCAACACGATTTTTTCTATTGCTGTTGGCAGTTCCATCTTGGCATTTGCAGTCAACTCATCATATCCTATTCTTCCAATAATATACGAAATCTCTTTTCGGTCATTTTTCCCAACATATACGCGGTCATGAGGCTTCAAAAATACGCCTTCCTTCGTGGCTGCCTCAAGAAGCGTAAAATATGACTCGCCTATAAGCTGGACTACTGCTCCAGCCCTTCTAGTAAGTCTTAAGCCTGGACGGCCATGAGGAAGGAAGTCTAGAACGTAAGCGTATTCTTCATACCTTTTCTCCATTGCCCTCGCCCAACAAATATGCATAAACCCTTTTTCTGTTCAACTATTTTTGGCGATACTCGTTTAAAAGACCTATTATGGCTTCTAACTTTGAGGTTTCAACAATTTTTCTTCCACCGGCAAGAAATGTTCTAAGCTCTTCTATGCTTTCAGGCATGCAATTCACAATTTGGACGGCTTCTTCCTCTTCTAGGCCATGCTCCTCAACAAGTTTCTTAACAAGCTCCCTAGCTGACTTTGCGTCAATTTTAGAAAATTTCGTGGCGTAATCTAGGGTTCTACGTTGAAACTGGTCTAAATTCTCTTCACCTAGAGACTCCAAAATCTCCTTAACTTCCGGAAGTGTCAAAATCTTCTCCTTTAGAGGTTTGGGCATTTCAACCACCAACAAAAGGAGTTATATGTTCAGGTCTAACAATAATTTCCTTAACTGCGTCTCCCTGCGTCACGCTAACAACATAGGCTCTTCCCCGCTTCTCCTTGATTACGCCGACTTTGCCGTGGTATCTCTTGTGGGGCATGCCTTTATGGACGCTTGGCTCAATTTTTATTATGACTTTTTCTCCGGGCTTGTATTCGCGGAGTAGCCTACTTAAGCCTAGCTTTCCCTTTTCCCTTGGACTTTTCTTTAGCAGGGAGCGCGTGCCATGCCTGTATCCGTGAGATTTCCTAACCATTTTTCATTCCCTTTTACAGATTTACATCCAATACATCCAATTCTAGGGGGACGGCCTTAACTTTAAGGATTTCTGAAACGCTTGGTTTTGTTCTTCCCATGTCGCCTGTAACCAGCTCTTTAATGTATAGTCCCCCTTGGCATCTTATGCGAAGTTCTATCATTTTTGGTGTCAATTTGTTTACCTTTGTCTCATATATGTACTTTTCCCGAGTTTTGTCGGCTCTACGATGCAAAACACGTATGGGAGTTTGCTGAGAAACCCTACAATTCGTTAAGGCGGACTCAAGCATTCTAAGGTCTTCGTCAGAAACTTCTCTTTCAAGCTCAACGATAACTCGGTAAGTTTTCTCGGTTTTCTCTCCCCTCTTGACTCTTTCGACGTCTTCTCGGCTCGCGAAAGTTAAGCCTAAAACTTCAATTTTCCCGTTTGCATAATTGTTAATTGCATTTTCAAGCTTCCATAAATCTATGAAACGTTTTCTCGGCTTCTTAACTTCAATAACGAATGGGCGGCCTGTTCCAAGCATTCTTGCATCTATGTCTTCGCGTCCGGCGGCGTGAAAGGCTGTTCGTTCACCTTTGGTCATTTCTAGTACGGGAGCCGAAATCAGTTCTGCCACAGATTCTGGATATCTCTTGCCGGTCCAATTGCATGCTTCGCAGCCTTTGCCCATGCATTTTGTGCATATCCACATTGACTGCGGAAGGTTTCGCACAAGCTTTCGGTATCTACCATAAATGTATAGGGGATTAACTTGAAGCCTAACAATGTTTTTAAACGGATTTATGAGTGCGACAATATCTGGCCTCTTCAAGTCAGCCTTCTTTCCAGTTTTTTCAGCAATTTTCTTGCCTATTTCACGGCTAAAATGATTTTTTAAACTTTCTCCATGAATTATTCCAAATTCAGCCTTAAATTCGTCCTCTCTCTCTTCAACTCCAGTTGGCAGAAAAATTCCGACAAGGAAGGTTGAGTATTCATATTTGCTCATTCTTTCAGAGGCTTTCTCAGCTAACTGCTCAATTTTTTGAAAATTATTGTTGCAAAGATGGCAAATGAACTCTTTTCGCTCAAACTTTTTATTCGTTAATTTTTCCAGCAGGTAATATGCCATTTCGAAGTTTCCATTGAATGCAAGCTTCTTAAGAAAATTTATTGCTCGTTTATTTCCAGTTAGAGCCTTTCTGTGGGCATCCATTGTCAACAAAAGCTTAATCGCATAGCCTCTCACCCTATTTTCAATTCCATATCCTAAAAGGGCAAACTGTCGTCCTAGACAATAATCGCAAATTGGATACTTATTAAGAATTTTCTTGGCTTTTCTTAATATTTCCATTAACAGGTCCTCAAAAGTTAAGAGTTTATCAGACCGGGAATCTTTTGCCGAAAATTGCTGGTAGCTTCTTTCTTCGGAGGGTTTTCAGCATCTTTCGCATGGTGGTGTATTGCTTCAATAATTCCTTTACATCCTTTTCTGTTGTTCCCGAACCTCTGGCTATCCGCCTTATCCTTGAAGCATTCAATATTTTGGGATTTTCGCGTTCCTTAGGGGTCATTGACTGTATTATTACCCGCCATTTTTCAAGACGGTCTTCAGCTACTTCGAGCATTTCATCTGGAATATTGTAGGAGAAGCCTGGAATCATGCTCAGAATCTTCTTGAATGGCCCCATACTCTTCATAGCTTCGAACTGTTCGTACATGTCGGTTAGAGTGAATTTTCCGCTCAGAATTGCCTTAGCTCTCTTTTCCGGAATCTTGATTTCTGCTTCGCGAACCTTTTCCAGAAGGGTTTCTAAGTCGCCCATGCCGAGAAGTCTGCCGACAAATCTTGATGGAACAAAAGGTTCAATGTCCTCGATTTTTTCGCCTGTTCCAATGAACTTTATTGGGGCGCCGATGGCGGCGACTGCCGAGAGGGCTCCTCCCCCGCGTGCGGAGCCGTCAAGCTTTGTAACCATAACTGAGCCTATTGGAGTTGCTTCATGAAATGCCTTTGCTTGGACGGCTGCCTGCTGTCCAATCGTTCCGTCTATGACAAGCATGACCTCGTCCGGCTTAATAGCCTTCTCAAGCCTTTTCATCTCTTCTATTAGGCTTTTCTCCTCTTTATGGCGGCCAGCCGTATCAATTATCACAATTTCATAATCCTTAAACTGTTTTAGACCTTCTTTGGCAATTTTTACTGGATTTTTCTCTTTTGGATTTCCATAGATTGGAACCTTTATTTTTTCGGCTAGCTGCTTGAGTTGATCGTAGGCTCCCGGCCTGTAGGTGTCTGCACAGATTAAGGCAGTTTTCACTCCCCTTTTTTGCAGATAGCGTGCAAGTTTTGCGGCAGCCGTAGTCTTTCCCGAGCCCTGTATGCCGACGAGCATTATTATTCTTCTTTTTCCGGGCGTAATCTTCAGGGTTGCAGGTTTTTCGCCTAGAAAACGTGTAAGTTCATCATATACGACTTTTATTACATGTTCTTTTCTCGATATGCCGGGCGGAACTTTCTCTTTTAGGGCTCTCTCTTCAATTCTTTTCGAAATCTCTAAGACTAGTTTTACGTTTACGTCCGCTTGCAGTAGGGCGCGTTGTATATCGCGGACCAGCTCCTTTACTGTTGCTTCGTCCACTACTCCAGCGCGGAAAACCTTCTTTAACGCTTCGTAGATTGAGGAGCCCAGCTTTTCCAGTACCATTCTTTTCTCCAATTGATAGAAGATTTCCGCCTTTAAATAAGATTCGAAAATTGAAATGTTAACCTTTTTATTCTGTAAGCCTCCTATCCAATTTTGGAGATGAGGATTTGGCTGAAATTATAAGAATAGTTGAGAAGAAGCCCATACCGTTCGGAACACTTATGCTGAACGGATTGCCAGACGTTGGCCTAGTCGGCCTAATAGCCGCTTCCCACATCATTTCCGAACTCGACATGGACGAAGTAGCCTACATGGACTCAGATCTTCTCCCGCCAATAGTAGTCCTACATGATGGCTTACCCCACGCGCCGTTAAGAATTTTTGGAAACAGCGAAATGCTCGCCACAATTTCCGAAACAGCAATCCCAGCCAATGGAATCTATGCAGTTATTAGGCATCTAGTACGGTGGGGAGGGGAAAAGAAAGTTAAACTCATGATTTCGGTCGGCGGACTCCCAACCCCGAACCGTCAGGACATAGCTGAACCCAAAGTTTACGGGGTTGGAACCACTCCAGAAATAATTAACATGTTGAAGGAAAAGGGCATAGAAACCATTAAAGAAGGCTTCATGGTTGGGCCTCAAGCTCTTATACTACGCTATTGCATGGAGCTTGGCGTGCCCGGCATAGCTCTCCTTGCACAGTCATTCTTCAATTATCCAGACCCTGAAGCCGCCGCGGCAGTCGTAAAGGAAATATCCAAGATTACGGGATTGCAAATTGATGTAAGCAAGCTACTGGAGAAGGGCGAAGAAATCCGATTGAAGGCTAGGGACATAATGAAGCGTACGCAAATGGAGATGGCAAAGATGAGGAAGACGCAAGAGTACGACTTGCCGTTCTACGCGTAAAGGGAGGCGCTAGCGAATGAGTGAGAGAAGAAGGCGAAGATCATTCTTCGACATTGTAAGCGAATACTTCGAACAGCTCGAAGACTGGTTTGAAAGCCTAATGGAGCCATTTGAAAGGCCAAGCTGGGATGAACGTGAATGCTGTCTAGAGCCACTCTGCAACATATTCGTATCTCCAACAGAAGTTGTGGTTACGGCTGACCTACCATATAGTGAATCAAACACAATAAGGGTTGAGCCAATAAGCGACGACACAATAGAGATATCAGCCAAACTGCGAAGAACAGTAAGCTTCGACGATTTCGGCGTAACCCATCGGAAGGGAGAATTCTCATCCTACAAATGCCAACTGCGAATCCCAGTTCCGGTTGACATGGAACAAATGGAAATAAGATTCAAAAAGGGCATATTAGAAGTTCACTTACCAAGGAAAAGAGGCTATAGAATTAAAGTCGAATAGATCGGAGCAAAAAGCTTCGATTACATAAGTCTTAGATATCAATTAAAGTTATATAATCACATTTAGCAGTACCAAGCATAAAAATGAGGAAAACATGGATATTAATTGAATATTTACGATTAGCTCGGTAACGCTATTACAGTTAGAGTTCGTTCATCTACATATCCAATAGTTGAGGCTTGGTATACTCTCCATTGTATTTTAACTGTATATGTTCCTGCAGTAACATTTGGATAGACAAAGGTGTATGAATGTGAACCGTAATCAGGTGATTCCGTTATAATTATCCAATTAGAGCCTGGCTGAGCTTGCGTCGTGTTAACCATAGCCCGCCAATACATGGCGTAAGTGCCTGTTCCTTCAAACGATGTTTGGGCACTGCAGATGATTATCAAGGTGCTATTTCTGGTTAGAGTTATTTTCACAGCCATATCAGGCATGTCTTCAAAACTCGTTGAACTTGTTGATACATCTCCTACAGCATAGGTTATGTTATATGGAATCGCACCAGCTGCTAATTTATCATTGGTTACAGCACCATCAGCAATTTTAGCTGTAGTAACCGCACCATCCGCTATTTTCATTGAGGTTACAGCGCCAGTAGCCAAATCGGCCGCAATTATGGTTCCATCCAATATTTTTGCCGAAGTTACAGAACCATCAGCCAGTTTAACAGTTACAATTGCACCATCAGCTACCTTATCAGCTGTAACAGCACCATCAGCAATTTTCGCCGTCGTAACAGCACCATCAGCAACTTTTACAGTTATAATAGATCCATCAGCCATATCCACCGCGGTAATGGTTCCATCCAATATCTTAGCTGAAGTCACCGTTCCATCAGCTAATTTAGCTGTTATAATGGCTTCATCTGCTATTTGGTTACTGTTAATCGGGAAAATAATTGGCCAAACATAAACAATGGCTAAAGTCGTAGCTAGTGATAGAACCCACGTCACAACAATTATCGAAATTAACTTTTTGGTCGAAATTGCTCCTTGAGACATCTTCTCACCTCCTTTTAATTTTATGGCTGGTGATTTCTACTAGTTACCTTATAATTTTTATGAAAACTCAGCAACAAAATGAGCGATTGAGCCTCAGCCTTCACAGGCGTCTTCACTGTTCTGACGGCTCTTCTCGCATCATCGGCTCCAAAATAATTGGATGCATCAACGCCTAAAATAGGTTATGCCAAAATTCTACTTGGTTCTCACAATCTTCGTTCTTCCAAGTATTCGCCAATACTCCACTTCTACGCCAGCGTCAAGCTTCTCCAAAAGCTCTGGATCATCAGGCGGAGAAGTCTCAAAGACTTCATAGGTTTCCAAATCCATTAGCTGAATTGAGGATTCCGTCTTGGCTATTATTTGGCCGCTTCGCTTCTCGATGATTGGAACTTCAACTTGGGCGTCTACAGGCTTAACGAAACTTCTTTTCTGACCGTCAAATATGCCTATCGCAACTATTCTTGCCTTGGCTGCGCCGTGCTTGCCCGGCTTGGACTTTGTAAGTTCAACTATTCGGCATGGCTCATCATCAATTATTATGTAGCTTCCAACACGTAAACTTCCAACTTCTGCTGGTCTACTCATGCATTTGCCTCCTAAATCAGCCTAACATGACAGCATTCTTAAAAACAACCCATATATAAATTAAGGTATCGGTAATGAAAGGCGAAGATCATGGCAGCAAAATTTAGCAGTATAGGCATAGTTTCAAGGCTTGACCTCAAAGGAGCGATTGAACTCGCTAGGAAAATAGCCGGCTACATTCAAGATAAAGGCCTAGAAGTCATCTTGGCTGAGGATCTCGCCGAAAAATTAGGATATAAGGGAAATGCTTCTCCCATTGAAAAAATGGATACAGATTTGATTGTCATTATTGGGGGAGATGGAACAATTCTGCGAACATGCCTGCTTCTGCCAAAGCCTGAACCACCCATTTTAACCGTAAATATGGGAGAAAGAGGATTTCTGGCCGAAGTAAAGCCGGAAGAAGCCATCGAAGCCATTGACAAGTGCCTCAAAGGAGAATTCAAGATTGAAACACATAGCAAACTCACGGCATATGTGAACAATAAGAGATTGCCAGATGCCCTAAACGAAGTCTTCGTATCCGCTGGAATGCCAGTTAAGCTTCTCTATGCAAAAATATGGAAAAACGGAAATTATGTAGGCGAATGCCAAGCCGACGGTGTCATAGTGGCTTCACAAGTTGGATCAACAGGATATTCACTGTCTGCAGGCGGACCAGTGCTGGACAGAGAAATGGAAGCATTTGTGGTGACAGCCGTCTGCCCGCTTATTCCATTCCGCCCAATAGTTTTCCCAAAAAATTCCACAATCACCATCGAAGTGAGAAGGCCAAGAAAGATTTCAGTTATAGTTGATGGATATTATCAAGAGGCTTTAGAGGCTGAAAAGACGAAAGTCAGTGTTAAAATTTCAGAAAATTATACGAGGCTTATTAGATTCAAGGAGGACTTTTATCAACGTTTGAGAAGCAGACTGCTTTATTCGGGAGGAGCTTGCTAACTGAAAGGAAAAAAGGCCTTCGTTTTGGATACTTCCGCCTTAATAGCAGGATTTGACCCATTTGCAATCAAAGAAAAGGCCTATTCTACCCCTCTAGTAAAGGAAGAGCTAAAATCTGGTTCTACGCCAAACTTAAGATTTCAAACAGCAGTTGAAAATAAAAAGCTTGAAGTTAAGCAGCCCGAAAGCAAATTCATAGACGTGGTGATACAACAATCCAAGAGAACTGGAGATTTCAAATACTTGTCTCAGGCAGACATTGAAGTTTTAGCCTTAGCCCTACAACTAAAAAGTTCAGGTGAAAACCCTACAGTGGTAACCGATGACTATTCAATGCAGAACGTAGCAAACAAGCTTGGAATAGAATTTTCGCCGCTAACAACCTTCGGAATAAAATATCGATTCAAATGGATACTATACTGCCCAGCCTGCCGCAAAAAATATCCGCCCGATTATAAGCCTAAAAAATGTGAGGTATGCGGAACCGAACTTAAACGCAAACCCCTTGGTAAAAAACGCATAAAGTGCTGAAGAAAATGGCCGCTTTAGAAACCTTAACATGCGCTTATCTATAGGTAATTGGAAGTCAAAAATACTATATACAATTCAGTTTAAATATCTCCTAGATAAACTCCTAAAATCTTGTAATTCAACAATCTCAGGGGAGAAACATGGGAAACAAAATTTTGCTGACCGCCGATAGGACATTAATGAGTGATTATCATCATAATGAATTTGTAGGGTTCGGCACATGCGCACCTCCCAACTTTGTTCCAGAATGGTTTTATCAAATACTCTTCTTCCCAAAAATAAAAACTAAAAATGGAATTCCAGTTGCGGCTCCATACGGGCTTAGGAAAATAGAGGCACAATTGATAAAAGAAGGATTCGATGTTCTAACGGTGGACCCGGACCATTTAGGCAAATATCTAGATGAAGCCAAGGTTTTAGGAATCCACGTTATGGACCCGTTTGGATTGGGACCTGCCTCAAGCACCTTCGCGGCTATTCTGAAGAAAGAGCCCTATCTAGCTAAATATTTTCGATTACTCCTAGAAAAGCCTGAAATTAGAAGAGCAAAACGAAAAGGGCTTAAAATCATTGTTGGTGGCCCGGGGGTTTGGCAGTTTAAGTATAGGCCAAGATTTGTTGAGG
>CAYOFB010000019.1:0-11285 GCA_964403145.1 uncultured Candidatus Bathyarchaeia archaeon | reverse complement strand
TAACATCCTTTCTAGTCAACATAGGAATGCCAACAGAATCAATAATAGACCTATTCAGAAACCTAACAGACTTCAACGAAAGACTAACCCGCTACCAAGTAGAGCATATAGCCGGCGAAAGAGGCTCAAGAACCCGCTATACTCCGCCGAAATGCGAAACCCTAAAAACCCACGGAGTATGCCAAAATCCAGATGAATTATGCCGAAAAATTCGGCATCCATTAACATATTACATGCGTAAAGCTAGATTACGTAAAGGACAGCGGAGCAAGCGGTAAGCCTCAATAATTCAATTACTAATCACAACTTGTGAGTATCTAACAATAAAAGTTAAAAACTCATAGTTAGCTAATAGAGGGGCGTAGTATCGAAATGATACAGAAAAGGAAACTAATAAGCATAGTCATGCCCGTGCTAAATGAAGAGGAAGGATTAGCTAAAACCATAAGAGAGATTCCAGTGGATGAATTAAAAAGGATGGGTTATGACTGTGAAATAATAGTGGTCGATGGGTGCTCAACGGATAAAAGCCGAGAAGTAGCAAGAAAATTAGGAGCCAAGGTCATTATTGAACCGCGCCCCGGATACGGTAATGCCTATAAGACAGGCTTTAGAAAAGCGCGAGGCGAAATAATAGTTGCCCTAGACGCTGATTATTCTTATCCGGCCTACCTTCTCCCCCGCTTAATAAACATTTTAGAAAAGAAAAAACTTGACTTTATTTCAACTCATAGACTTCATAAGTATGCGGAAAAATGCATGTCTCCCCTTCACATCGTAGGAAACAAAATTTTAACTTTACTGGTAAGGGTACTTTTCAGACTGAATATAAATGACTCCCAATCTGGAATGTGGGTTTTCCGACGAAAAATAGTGGAATCAATTGATTTTTTCGCTGGCGGCATGGCTTTTTCACAAGAACTCAAAATTTATGCCTTTAAGAACTTTAAATCTATTGAGGTTCCCATCCCATATAGAAAACGGGTAGGAAGACAGAAACTAAATGCAATAATTGATGGCTTCAAGAATTTACTTCACTTAGTTGGGCTCTGCCTGATGCTCAATGAAGTAATCCGTATAGCCGACTTTACACGCATATACAAGATAATTAACATTGGCATATTTGGGGGAAATGCTAATGCATCTGGCAATAATTACAGAGTTGTTCCATCCACATATTGGTGGACAAGAAAACAGATATGCTGAATTCTGCCGAGAACTATCCCTTCGGGGGCATAAAATTGACATTTTTACGCTTAAATACAGAGCGGATTTATCTCAAATAGAAAGAATAAACAAAAGGGTCACTGTTTATAGATATGCCTTCAATCCAAGATATATCAAACAGAATTCGCGCGACCTAGCAGGCGTGATTAGATACTCTATTGAAACATTTTTTAAGCTTTTATCACCTTCCTATGACGCTGTTTTATTCAATCAGTGGCCTCTCTTTCATGTCTTATTTGTAGAGCCCTTTGTTCATGCAAGAGTCACCATTGTTGACTGGTGCGAAATCTGGTCTAAAGGCATAGTAAACATGCTACAAAGAGTTGTTTCGCATTTTCCAGACGGGCATATAGCAATTAACAACTCAGTTAGGTGGTGGCTAAATGAAGTTTTCAGAGTCCCCATACACAAAATAGAAACGATCCCCTCCGCGATAAGAACAAATGAATACCAGGCCAGATTATATGAAAAGGTTAAGGGCAAAATTGTTTTTGTCGGGAGACTGGCTAAGCACAAGCGATTAGACGCCTTAATAGAGGCCGTTAAAATAGCCCATAAAACCTGTCCAAATATAAGTCTAGATATAATAGGAAGCGGGCCTTGTTTTAATGAAATTAAAAGAATGATTGGAAGAGAAGAGGGAGAATTTATCAGATTACATGGATTTTTAGATGAACGCGAAAAAGTTAAACATTTGAAAAAGGCATGGCTTCTTGGCTTGCTAAGTGAGCGAGAAGGTTTTCCGAGAGTTGTATCTGAAGCATTTGCATCCGGCACCCCGGTGATAACTTCTAATTCGCCTGACAACCATGCAAAATATGTAATTCACGAATACAGAGCGGGAATTATTTGCCCCAATGATCCCGCAGTGGTGGCGAGAAGAATTTTACATTTATACAGAGATGACAACTTGTGGATGCAGCTTGCACAAAATTCTCTCAAAGCAAGCAAACAATTCGACCTTAAAACGGTTACTGATAAACTAGAAAGATTCATTAACCGACTTATAATAGCAAATGGTCAGGAGAACCCAGCATGAGAGTTCTAGTTACTGGCGGATCAGGTTTCATTGGTTCACACTTAATAAGAAGATTAGCCAATGAAGGGTATGAAGTTTTTAACATAGACATTAGAAGCCCAAATCCTATTGATATAAGAGATGTCAAAAGAGTTAAACGCGTTTTTGAAGAATTTAGACCTGAAGCCGTTGTCCATTTAGCCGCAGTCGCGTCGGTGCCGCTCTGTGAGCAGAATCCAAGGGAAGCTTACGAAACGAATGTTCTCGGCAGCCTTAACATCTTCAAACTTTGCTCAGAGTACGGGGCTAAATGCATTTTTTCCTCAAGTGCAGCTGTATATGGTGAGCCAAACGTAATACCTACCCCCGAAGATGCGCCTAAAGACCCCATTAACCATTATGGCTTAACCAAACTAGTCGGCGAATATATCTGCCGTTTTATCATGAAAACTAACTATGTTATCTTTAGAATCTTCAATTGTTATGGCCCAAACTGTAACCGGAGCTATGTTATTCCTGATACTATAAGGAAGTTGACCAAAAATAAAAATCCAATAAGAATGCTTGGGACAGGTGAAGAATCAAGAGATTTTGTTTACATAGACGACGTTATCGACGCCATTCTCCTAGCTATTAGTAAAAAAGATGTTATAGGAACATTCAATATTGGAACTGGAAAAAACATAAAAATTAGGGAGTTAGCCGCCAAAATAGCGCAAATAATGGGTAAAAAAGTGAGGTTCGTTTTCGACACTAAAAAGAGAAAGGGAGACTTCTCCATTTCCTGCGCGGACATCTCCAAAGTAACAAAGACGATTGGTTGGTATCCAAAAATAAGTTTAGATGAAGGCCTGAGAAGAACTATTCTATCTTACCAAAACTGATATTTTATCAAAATGTTACCTTAAAAATTGCTATTTCCTCGTTCTCATGAACCTTCTGAAAATGTTTACTGTCTGAGGATAACCATTCAAATTCTCTTACACGGTTCTTATTTATAAGTATATAGTCTATTCCAAGCTGCTTGATCAGTTCATACGTATCATAATATTCCACCGAATTTAGGTGTGATTCTATAAGCTTAGGTAATGTCAATTTGAAATTGATTTGGCAATATTTTGGAAGGTTGGAAAAAATGAATGTAACTAATGTTCGATTATCATTTCTATAATGCTCTAGTGGAAAGTAGGTTTCTACTTTACCGTCATATTCAACTGATAACTCAGCTTTCAGGTGAATGTTCATCGGCGTGATAAGATATAAACAGATGCTTTTGTTACTTATCCTGTCGTAACCTTGAAAACCTACAAAGTCCGATCGTAATATAGAAATTATCGCTCTTGTCAGATTTTCCTTACATTGTATATTAAAGGAAACATTCGTGGAAGAAGAGAGCTTAGATACGCTTATCCTTTTAGTAACATTGAGAAGCTCATCTTCACTTGAGTAGATAATAGTTAATTCAGTTCTATTCTTAAGTTGTGGAGCTTCTATTTTTTTGCATTTCATGTCACTAAGTGATGCGTTTATTAGTTGTGAATCATGGTTCTTCTGGTATGTGATTATTGTTTCATTGTCGGCGAAAAACAGGATTTTCTCGTAGAAATCACCTATATTAACGCCTATTTCAGGATTTCCCCACTTTGCATAAATTGTTTCAGCCACCATAATATAATCATTAACTATCACATTGGTTCCTGAGAAAATTATGTTAGCATTAGTCGCCAGTTCTCTCTCATCTTGATAAATTAGAAACCTCAGATATGAAGATGCAATACATCTTCGATCGCTATATCCCTCTATCCACCATCCATAAATGCTCCCCATTCCATCGCACCCCTTTTTGAAAGGACCTGAAGTTGCGATAATTGAATCGCTAGAAGTGCTGTTTCTGATCCATTTTAGGGCTTCTAGCGCATTTTCTGAGAGGGCATTATAGTAGGAACATGCATTTTGCAGGTAGTAGACTGAACTCAGCATGTTTATGCAAATAATAAAAACAAGTCCGCCTATGATTAATATCTTTAAATTGCCCTTGTCCGTAAAAAACCCTTTATTGTGTGCTATGTAATTTATAAGGCTAATCAAACCTAAAAATATGGGGATTGGCCAGAAATATAACCATCTTACAGAATTTTGAGTAAAGAGTAATAAGCATGAACTTATAAAAAGCGCCGCGGCTATTATGCCTTTAAGTTTATCCTCTTTGATTAGAGGGATTATTCCAAATATGCCGATTAACGTTAGGAGAATATTTATGAAATTTTTGTTAAGTATGTAGATCGCATCTGTTAATGTGAAGCTGGTTGCGACCGAAAAGGCGGTTTCATGGATTATTGGAGAAGTCACAAGGTATGCGTAATAAGATAAATATGGAACGCTAAGGATTAATCCTGCAAATCCTACGAGAAAAGTTTTTTTGATTATCCCTTTGGCTTCGTCTCGGCCTTTATATGAAATGACTAAAAGAAGGAGAAAGATTATAAAAAATACGATAAGATAAACCCCTGACAAATAGTGCGTACCTATAGACAGGCTTAGAAAGATTGAGGAAAGTAGAAAATTCCTTTTTCCTCCAATTTTTAAGCTGTTAAACCAGAAATTCAGAAAGATTATCATAAATGAGATACTCAAAATGTTGGCGTTTCCGCCCCAAGCCATCATTTCTGAATAAAAATAGTTATAAACTATTAAGAGGGACGCAAGTATAGCTAAAATGGAGTTTTTACAGAAGTTTTTTGAAAGGAAAAAGAATGGAATTGCAATTATAGAATATAGAAAAGCCGCACAAACTTTAAGGGCAGCTAATTCGTCGAAAAAGAATAGAAAGACATTAAGCATCATGGGAAACAGTGGTAGATATCGAAGGCCGGTCCCCCTTATGTCAAAACCTCTAATTATATCTGCTAATCTTAAATATGCACCGTAATCCGCCGATAACGATGTAAAGGAGCTGGCTATGAGGAATTTTAAAGTAAATGTAGCTGCAAATATAATTATAACCAACAGAAAACAATATTTATCAACAATTTCTTTGAGAAAATCAGCTTTTTCCTTGAATACACCGAATGTCTTTTCTATTCTGGTAATACCTTTCATCATTAAGGATTCTCTCTGATTTGATTTAACCATATCGTAGTAAACAGTTTTGGTGCATTTTAAAATTTAATCATGTAGGCATATGTTAACAGTTAATTTTATATTGAGGTTTTCATTTTTCCGAATTTGATTTTTCCTCAGCTAGAGGTGAAACCTTATGGCTTCCGTTCGGGAAGTCCCGACAGGTATGAGTCGTTTTGAGCGTATAGGCGCCCACACTCACATTAAAGGTTTAGGATTAGACGAGAATGGAAAGGCTGTTAAGATTAAGGATGGAATGGTTGGTCAAGAAAGGGCTAGAGAGGCGGCAGGCCTAGTTGTTCAGATGATTAAGGAGGGAAAGCTTAGCGGAAAATGCATAATACTGGCGGGGCCGCCTGGAACCGGCAAAACAGCAATAGCGGTTGCGATTTCTAAGGAGTTAGGGCCAAACGTTCCGTTCATACAGATGAGTGGAAGCGAAATTTACAGTACAGAAAAGAAGAAGACGGAGATTTTAATCGAGGCAATTCGGAAGTGCATAGGCGTGGAGATACATGAGATGAGGAAAGTCTACGAAGGCGAAGTTACAAATATCGATATAATTACTGCACCCCACCCCTACAATCCCTATCAGAAAATTCCGGAAAGCGTAAGAATAACTCTAAAAACAACCGACGAAGAGAAAACAATCGAGGCCGGAGCAAGCATAGCCCAGCAAATAATTGCACAGGGCATATCGGAGGGGCATGTGATACAGATAGATGCCGATACCGGCAGAGTGGCAAGTCTAGGTTTAAGTTTGGAAAGCAAAAAGGGAAAAATGTATGATGTAGATACGAGCAGAAAGGTTCCGCGGCCCTCAGGCAAGGTTTTGAAGGAAAAAGAATTCGTTTACATGATGACCTTGGCGGATTTAGACGAATTAAACGCCAAGAGTCGTTCAGGAAGTTTCTTCTCGCTGCTTTTCGGCGGTTCTGAATCAAAAGAAATTGACACCGAAGTTAGAATGATGGTGGACCAGCAAGTTAAAGAATGGGTTGATCAAGGGAAGGCATTCATTCATCCCGGCGTCTTATTCATAGATGATTCACATCTGCTTGACCTTGAAGCCTTCAGTTTTCTCGGAAGAGCCATGGAAAGCGAGCTTGTTCCAATAATAATACTTGCAACAAATCGTGGAATAGCTACAATCCGTGGAACAGACATAAAAAGCCCGCTTGGCTTTCCAATAGACCTGATAGACCGGGCAGTAATCATTGCGACGCAGCCCTATGACAGGGAAAGCATAAGGGAAATACTGAAAATAAGAGCTGTGGAAGAGAAAATCGAAATAGAAAATGACGCTCTAGAAAAGCTAACCGAAGTCGGCGAGAAAAGCTCACTTCGATATGCTGTTCAGCTTCTAAGCCTAGCGGCCCAAAACGCGAAAAGGCTGAAAAGAGAAAAGGTCAAAATAGAAGACGTTGAACGTGTTAACACGCTTTTCATGGACATAAACGAAGCAGCGGAATATCTGAGAAAACATGAAGAGAAACTTTTAACCCATTAGCTAAACGTTAAATATGACGGAGACTGCGAAAAGGAATCTGGACAGAAGAAAGAGGCTTATCAAAATCTTCTATAGGAAATTTTACAATTTAATTAAGGATAACCCAAAAATTAGGAAAATCCTTACAGAAAAAGAAATAGAAAATGGCATTTACACGCTGGTTAACAGAATAGCTGATGAAATAACAGTTAAAGAGCAAAAGATTGGGAGAGAGCTAACCGTTGAAGAAATTAAGGAGATAATTATGAGAATATTAGATGAGTTATCCTCAGTGAGCTACATTGGATAATCAATCCTAATTTTAAATTAGCAATCCTTAATTCTTTTCTCTCTTATTTTCTTAAAGGGAACTGAAATGCGTAAAAAGAAAAGGATTCCGCAGAGCCTATCAAGCTTTCAAGGCGACGAAGATGTAAGCTTTATAATAGAGGCTGAACCTGAACCTCTAGAGATAGGAAACGCGTGCTCTTTCTCTCTAGACTACGACAATAAAGGCCTTCCATTAATTCATGTCAAAACTTACGGAAATGTAGACATAACCAAGCTTAGACGAATGATATTGAAAAGATATCCAGAGGCAAAATTGAAGGTTCTGGAAACACCAACCATCGAGGTGAATAAACCAGCAAAACCGAGAAGAAAGAAGCGGAAAAAACAAGCTAAAGGAAAAAATAAGAGAAAGTAACTGAATAAATTGTAAAAGAACACCTAAAATTTTTCACCCAAAATTTAATTTTTACATCCGAGATTAAAATAGAAGCCATAATAATTATTTATAAATTTTCTCTTCAGTAAAGCAAATTAGCTTAATAAGCTCAAACACTGTTTTAAAGTGTTCAAATTGATGAGGAGAATAATAATTGTTACTGGAACCCCATGCGTTGGGAAAACGTCTGTTTCAAAGAAACTTGCAGTAAAACTTGATGCATTACACGTCGACTTGGCCGAGCTCGTGAAAAGGGAAAAGCTTTACTGTGGCATAGATAAGGAAAGAAATTCCATTATTGCCGATTTGGACAAAGTTTCTCAAAGAATTAAAGAAGTAATTCGGGAAGCAAAAGGCGATGTGATAATTGATGGCCATTATGCAGTTCATGTAGTTAATCCAGAAGCTGTCGATTTCGTTTTTGTCCTTAGAAAGGATCCGCGAAGGCTTAAAGCATTAATGGAAGGACGAGGGTATTCTGGCAAGAAGTTGTGGGAAAATCTTGAGGCAGAAATTTTGGATGTCTGTTTGATGGAGGCTATTGATGTTTGCGGTAAGGACAAGGTTTGCGAGATTGACGCAACTGATATGTCAATTGATGAGGTTGTTGATGAGGTTTTAAAAGTTATTCATGGAGAGAGAAAGTGTAGCGTTGGAATCGTTGATTGGCTTGGAAAACTTGAGCGAGAAGGAGTTTTGGAAGATTTCCTTAAGAATTTACCTTAAATATCTTAGTATTTCCCTTTTAGTTAGAAGCGTTATTCCCCTTCTGTTCGCATAAGCTTTCGCGTGGCCGCTGAATTTATCTGAAATTATTATTGGACGTGTAAGTCCAACATCAGATGAGGCCTTGTCCATACTTATGATAATGTTTACGCCAACCGTTCTATTCCAGTCTTTTATCCACACTACTCTTCGTTCACTTCCCCGTTGAATTATTAAGTCAAATCTTCTTGTTAAACCAGAGAAGCCTTCTAGGGAAGCGTTTTCTTCAACCCTATATCCTTTCTTCCTAAAATATTTCCTAGCGAGGTCCACTAGTGAATGCTTCACGACATCTCCCTGCCGTACTTAAGCCTTTATCAGTAGTTTATGAAAAAGCTTTTCTCTGAATTTGAATGCTAACTTTTAGCAATGTACCTAATAATTGTATGCCCGAAATGTGGAAGACTCCTAATTGCCCGCTCAGACCAAAAAACAAGGTTGTGCCCCTACTGCCAAAAGAGAATAACTATATACAAGGCCGTTAAAGTTGCAAAGGCTAAAACAGCTCGCGAAGCCTCAATTGTTATACAAAAATTGAAAAGTAAATATCGTGAAAATTATTTAGCCTAAATATTGTTTCTTAAGACGGAAATTTTAAAATTGAATTGACTGGAAATTGTTTGCGGAGAGAATCATAATTGGAAAAAGCGGAAATTTCAGGATTAATAATACTCTTTATTGGTGTGACGCTGCTAATATTCACTTTTCTAAATGCGTACTGGTTCCTAACTCAAGACATCGGTTTAATATCCACAGGCGACCTTGTTGAAGCATTTGGGAAGTCTCTAGCTCCATTAATAGCAACATGCATAAGAATAATGTATCTGGGAATCATGGGGTGGATAGGCTCTCTGCTTACGTTGAGAGGAATTTCGCTTTTGAAACAAAAAGAGTCGCCTTCACAAGTGAAGGCCGAAAAGAAGATTCAGCAAAAATCAATGCAAATCCAACCTAAAAAAGTAGAACCCGCTAAGACTCAAAAACCTGAAGAGTCTGCGAAGCAGCCTAAAGAAGCAGAGATTAAGCCTGTCCAGCCTCCACTTGAGGAACAAAAGGAAACACAAAAGCCTACGGATCAGCCTAAGCCGGTAGAGGAGAAAAGGGAAGAAGGCTTCAAGTCGCAAAATACGCTTTAGGGGACTTCAATGAAGTATGCCTTAAGAGCTCTAAGGTGGACTACTATAATTTTTTGGCTATATCTCGCTTTCCTTTCTCTTACAGTTGTTTATTCAGCGTTCAATGTTAGAGTTGAGACTGGTGAGTCCCAATTTTTCATAGAAGATGACAGGATAGTTTGGGCTATGCCTTTTATGATAGACAATGCTGGCTTCTATGATATTTACGATCTAAACATGACTAGCATCGTAGAGGATGCTGATAGAACCGTTCTAATCAAAAACTCAAGTTTTAATCCTGTCATTCCGAAAGAAAGGCGATCAATTTTGTGGCATAATGTTTCAATAAACTTCAAAGAAATGCCCAATTACGAAATATATCTGACTCATGACTCAAACTTCACCGTAAAGCATCTAATAAGCCTAAACTATGCAAAAATTATCCCATTCTCTCTTTCATTCAACTCAACAATGCTGTGGGGGGCGCCCCTCTATAATCTCTCAATAAGCGAACCAACGCTCCATTCATTTAATGCAACGCATTCTAAAGTATCTTTTAATGTGAGCTTCGAAAATCATTCGCCTTACATAGAACTGAATGGAACAATGGAAATCAAAATTTTAAATGAGAATGGAGAAGTTATTGGGGTCGCAGAAGAATCCTTTTACGCGCCGTCTGGGGCATCATGGAAAGAAACCATAGAAATTCTAGTTGCTAATACGGTTGAAGTCACCGACTATGTGACGATAAAAGCTACTTTTAAAACTTCGATGTTTAGCTATGAGATGGAAGCTAGGAGGCGGTTAAGTTCATGAAAAGAAATTTGGCATGGAGAATTTTGAAGGCAGGAATTAAAGCTGTTCTCATTTACATAGTCTACTTCATATTTATGCTTCTAGTCCAGCCCTTTTTCGAGCTTGTTAGACAATACAGTTTGCTAATCGACATGTTCTTCATGGTTATTATAGCTTTCACTTTTCTCATAGAGCTCTTTTCCGGAACAATCATTAAATACATGATCGAATTTTCCAGGAGTATGTTCATAATCTTCTATTTCGTGACGTCTCTAAATAGCGGCATAATCGACGTAAGTATGGAAAATGTGTCTATAACCGTGAATCTGCGATTCTTTCTGCTGATGCTAGTATTAATAAATGTTATCGGAATGGCGAAAACCGTGCTTTCCGCAGTAAACTTCCTGCATGAAAAGTCTGAAAAAGAATAGCAAATGCAATGTTACCGCCTCAAATTTTCAGCATTTAGAATGAGTTCTCCATAGGATAACTCTATGAGATTTTCACGCTTAATTTTCAGTTTTTCCATCAATTTCTCTAAAAATTTTCTGCAGTTCTCAATTTCTAAATCTGAGGTTTCTTTTTCAAATTCTATGAAATAGCCAAGCCTCTTCACAGAGTCTAAATGGATTTTCGTTTCACGATAAACGTATACTTCTCTAACTTTGTCAACTACAGATTTTATTCCGAGAATTTTCTCCGTTTTTTCCTTAAATTCCTCTGGATTTGAAATTTCCAAGATAAATACTTCGCTTTTCTTCGGCGTGGCTATGTTTTCTCTTTCATAGTAGATTAGTTGGGCGTGAGGTTTTCCTTCAACTTCCCTAAGTTTAAGTCTTCCTTTTGGGACGTTAAAGTATGTGTCTATTTGGCGAAATTTTCCAATGAACTTTGCATTTAGCTTCAAAATTTTTTCTCTTACTTTGTCTATGTTGTCTATTTTTGCTTTTAATTCTACAAGAGTTTTCATTTCGTTCATTTTAAACTTACTCTATTGGGAGTTTTCTCGCCATTAGGTAGGCGTCTTCT